>NZ_JBNNHG010000016.1:0-44972 GCF_050268705.1 Stenotrophomonas sp. NPDC077659
GAGTGCCTGGGCGGCGCCGGCTACGTGGAAGAGTCGATGCTGCCGCGGCTGTACCCTGGCGATCAACCCGGCCAGCCCCTTCCATGATGCACAGGCCCTGGAGCGCGGCGTCGGCGTGCGTTTCAACGATGTCGAGCGCGACAACGTCGAGGAATACTCGGTCAGCGAAGGGTGGATCCGCGTGCAGGCCGGCAAGGCCCGCGACCGCCGGGGCAACCCGATGACCATCAAGGTCAAGGGCAAGGTCGAAGTGTATTTCCTGGAGCAGAAGCCGGAGTAAGCAGCACCGGCATGTAGAGCCGAGCCCATGCTCGGCTGCTTTTCGTTCCCGGTTCATGACACCTGAAGCAAACGCAGCCGAGCATAGGCTCGGCTCTACATTGCAAGGCCGGGTCCGCATCGGCGCCAGCACGGCCCGGCACCGGGCATCAATCGCGCTTGCGCGATTCCAGCAGGTCCAGGTTGCGGATCAACCGCCGCGAGATCTCATCGGAAATCACCCCGCGCCGGGTCAGGCGGAACAGCTCCTCGCGCTCGGCGTTCAGGCCGGCACTGCGCAGCTGGCGGTAGCCCTGCTCCATCCGCTTGACCTTCTCCGGGTCCACGTCGGGGCCGTCGCTATCCTTTTCCAGATGGCGCTGGTACAGCAGGCTGACCCGCGAGGCGGCATCGTTGTACAGCTGCACGTTCTCGGTGTTCTGGTTCATCACAAGCTGCTGGCGCATGCGCTCCACCCCGGCCAGCGCGGCTTTGGAGGAAAGCTTGCGGGCCAGATCCTCTTCCTTGCGTTCACCCGAATCGGCCGGCAGCTGCAGGCCCTTCAGCAGTTGCGGCAGTGCCACGCTGGCACCGACCAGCGAGAACAGGATGACCGCTGCAGCCAGGAAGATCACCAGGTCACGCGCCGGGAAGGCACTGCCATCGGGCAGGAACAGCGGCAGGGTCAACACGCCGGCCAGGGTGATGGCACCGCGCACACCGGCCACCGAGGTCGCCACCACGATGCGCCAGTTCGGTGCTTCGCCCCGCTCCAGGCCGCGGCGACGCGCGCGCAGCAGGTTCCAGCGCAGCGACAGCCACACCCACAGCAGGCGCAGTGCGATCAGCGTCGCGTTGATGACCAGCACATACACCAGCAGCCACCAGGCGCTCTGGTGGCCGGTCTCGTTCATGGTGGTGGTGGCGCGCTCGACGATGCCCGGCAGCTGTTCGCCCAGCAGCACGAACATGATGCCGTTGAAGCTGAACTGCAGCATGTTCCAGACGCCGGCGCGCTGCACGCGCATGCTGCCGGAAACGCGGCCGGTCAGCTCGACATAGCTCATCGCGATGCCGGCGGCGACGGCGGCAAGGATACCCGAGGCATGGATTTCTTCGGCCAGCAGATAGGCCGCAAACGGAATGAGCAGGTTGACCAGCATCGCCGCGCCGGGCTCTTCGCCAAAGCGGCGCCACAGCCAGCGCTGGAAGGTGGATACGCCCAAGGTGACCGCCACGCCCACCGCCAGGCCGGCCACGGCCACCCACAGGAAGGTCAGCGAGGCAGTGGCCAGCGAGAAACTGCCGGTCATCACTGCGGCCACGGCAAAGCGGAAGCAGACCAGGCCGGAGGCATCGTTGAGCAGCGATTCGCCTTCCAGGATGTGCATCAGGCGCTTGGGAATGGGCGCCTTGGCGGCGATCGCACCCACCGCCACCGGATCGGTGGGCGAGACGATGGCGGCCAGTGCGAAGCACACCGCCAGTGGCATCACCGGAATCATCCAGTGGATCAGGAACCCGGCGCCGATGACGGTGAACACCACCAGGCCGAACGCCAGTTCGAGGATCGCGCCTTTATCGCGGAACAGACCCTGCTTGGGAATGCGCCAGCCATCAAGGAACAGCAGCGGTGGCAGGAACAGCAGGAAGAACACTTCCGGTTCCAGTGCGTGCCCGCGGTTGAACACGCCGGCGATGACCGCGCCCAGCGCGATCTGCACCAGCGGCAGGGGTAACGAGAATGGCAGGACGCGAACCAGGTAACCGCTGGCGACAACGGCTACCAGCATCGCCAGGACGACTTCGATGGTATGCATGCTTCTTCCAGGAAGCGGCGCGTGGGGACGGGAAAAACCGGTGTGCGCCGGAGACTGGAAAAAAAAATAACACAGCAGGCCGTCGCTGCGGCCTGCTGTGTGAATGCGCGTCAGGACCGCGACAGCAATCGTTCTTCGATCCAGCGCCGGAAGTCCTGCTGCATGTCCGCCGACAGCGTGTGGCCCACCGGGTAGCCACGCAGCTGGTGGGCCACGCCCAGCGACTGCAGGCGCTGCGCGGCGGACTCGGCCAGCGTGTATGGCAGCTTGTCGTCGGCGAGGCCATGCACCAGCAGGCCGTCCAGTCCGGCTGTGGCGATATCGGCGGGCACCTGCGGGGCGATCTCCGGCAGGATGCGCCCGCACAGCACACCGAAGGACTTCACCCGCTGCGGCTGGGTCAGGGCGACACTGGCACTCATGATGCCGCCCTGGCTGAAGCCGGCCAGCACGGTCTGCCGCGCGTCCACGCCCAGCCGCTGCTGCTGCGCCGCCAGCCATTCCCCCAGCAGCAGGCGCGACTGATCAGCCTGGGCCGGGTCGATCACCGGCCCCTGCGCGCCGAAGCGCACGGTGAACCAGCCAAACGCCTGCGGTCCGAACACCAGCGGCGCACGCGGCAGCAGCACGTGCAGGCGCGGGTCCAGCGTCTGCGCCAGGCCGGCCAGCGACTGCTCGTTGCTGCCCACACCGTGCAGCAGGACCACCAGCCCCTGCGTCGCGCCCTGCGCCGGCCGCTCCAGCATCGTCAGCACCGCGCTCATGCCGCCACCGCCGTCGCGCTGCCATCGAAGCGGTAGATGTCCATCGCCAGCATGCCCGCGTCGATGCCCGCATCGATGCGCTGCGCAGCCAACCCACCTTCGCCCGCCGCGCCCATCGCAAAGTACAGCGGCAGCAGGTGCTCATCGGTGGGATGAGCGCGTTCGGCAAACGGTGCCTGGCGGCGGTAGTCGAACAACGCATCGCGGTCATCGGCAGACAGGCGTTGTTCCACCCATTCGATGAAGGGGCGCACGTACGGCGCTTCCTTGCCGTCCTGGTAGTCGCGCCAGTCGTGCAGGTTGTGGGTGATGCTGCCTGAACCGATCAGCAGCACGCCCTGCTCGCGCAGCGGTGCCAGCGCGCGGCCCAGCGCGTACTGGTGCTGCGGGCCCAGCATCGGCTGGATGGAGACCGGCACCACCGGGATGTCGGCCTGCGGACGCAGCAGGCGCAACGGCACCCATGCGCCATGGTCGAGGCCACGCTGCGTATCGATGGCCACCGGCAGGCCGGCGGCGGCGATGCGGCCAGCCACTTCGTCGGCCAGCGCAGGATCGCCCGGGGCCGGGTACTGCAGCTCGAACAGTTCGCGCGGGAAGCCGCCGAAATCGTGGATGGTGGGCGGCTGCGGATGACCACCGACCACCGGCTGGCGCGCGAGCCAGTGCGCTGACGCGATGACGATCGCACGCGGCGTCGGCAGGTCGCGGGCCAGCTCGGCCAGGCGCACGCCGACCTGGCCCGGATGCAGGGCGGTCATCGGCGAACCATGGGAGATGTACAGCGAGGGCAGGCGGGACATGGAGACCTCCAGGAGTTCTTTCGGGGAGCGATCAGCGCGAACGCAGGGTCCAGCGGCCATCACCCAGCAGGAACAGCACCACCAGGGCCACGGCCCAGAACGCCGGGTATTCCCAGCCGCCACCGGCGTTGGCGAAGCTGAAGCCATTGGCGCCGTGCACGGTGACGATGGTGCCCAGCAGCAGCGGCACGCCCAGCAGGCCGATCCAGCGCGCGTACACGCCCAGCAGCAGGGCGGCAGCGATGCCAAGCTCGGCTACGATGGTGAAGTAGCCCAGCACGCCGGGCAGGCCCAGCGACTGGAAGTAGGCCGCGGTGCCGGCCGGGGTGAACACCAGCAGCTTGGTCAGGCCGTGGGCCAGGAACAGGCCGCCCAGCGCCAGCCGCAGCAGGGTGCCGGCATAGGGGGCGAGCGGTGACAGTGAACGGGAGGGGGTGGACATGGCAGTCATCTCTGAGGGAGTGGGCACAGCTTATTGCGCTCACTGGACCCGATAAATACGATGATCTGACCGTATTTGTTGCAGAAGGAGAAACAATGGACACCCTGGACGCAATGCGCGTGTTCGCCGCAGTGGTCGAGCGCAATGGTTTCAGTGCCGCTGCCCAGGCACTGGACATGTCCACGGCCGGGGTGACCCGGCAGGTGGCCGCGCTGGAAAAGCGCCTGTCCACCCGCCTGCTCCATCGCACCACCCGGCGGGTCAGCCCGACCAGCGCCGGCGCGGCTTACTACGCGCAATGCGTGCGCCTGCTGGCCGAGTTCGACGCCCTGGAAGCCAGCATCGGCGCGCAGGCGCTGGAACCCTCCGGCACGCTGCGCATCAACGCGCCGGTCAGCTGGGGCATCGCCCGCCTTGGCCCGCTGCTGGCCGGCTACCGCCAGCGCTACCCGCAGGTTGAACTGGACCTGGCGCTGTCCGACCGCCTCGTGGACATGGTGGAAGAAGGCTATGACGTGGCCATCCGCATCACCCGCGAACCCAGTCCAGCACTGATCGCGCGGCGGCTGGGGCAGGCCCGCATCAGTCTGTGCGCCGCGCCATCCTACCTGGCGGCACGTGGCACGCCGCGCACCCCCCAGGAGCTGGAACAGCACGATTGCCTCGGCTACAGCTACTGGGCCTCGGGCAACCAGTGGTCTCTGCAGGGGCCGGGTGGCGAAACACGGGTGACGGTGAGCAACATCCTGCAGGCCAACAACGGCGACGTGCTGCGGCAAGCGGCCATTGCCGGCATGGGCGTGATCCTGCAGCCGGATTTCCTGCTGGAAGATGCCCTTGCCGATGGCCGCCTGGTGCGCGTGCTGCCGGAGTGGGACGTGCCTGTGATCGGCATCTTCGCCGTCTACACCAGCCGCAGCCACCTGGCACCGAAGGTGCGCAGCTTCATTGATTACCTGGTGGATGCGGGGGTGTGACGCCCCGCAGGTGCTGTCACGGTAGAATCGACTGTCAGTCGACTTCCGCGCGCAGTGCGGATGTTGTGGATCCATGCGAAGAGCAGTCGACTGACAGTCGACTCTACCGCCGTCACCTGAACGCGTCTTTCTAGGCCACCACCTCATCCAGCGAATCGATGATCTGTTCCAGCGGCGCAGGACGCCCCAGCAGGTAGCCCTGCACCTGGTCGCAGCCGTGCGCGGCCAGCCAGTTCAGCTGGCCCGGAGTCTCCACCCCCTCGGCGATGATGGTCAGCCCCATGCTGTGGCCCAGCGACAGCAACGCGCGGCAGATCGAGGCATTGCGTGGGTTGGTTTCCACGTCCGCCACGAAGCTGCGGTCGATCTTCAGGATGTCCAGCGGCAGGTGCTGCAGGTAGGACATGCTGGAATAGCCGGTGCCGAAATCATCCAGCGATACGCTGATGCCCTGCTCGTGCAGGCGCTGCATGGTCTGCAGTGCCTGCGCCGGCTTGCGCATCAGGCTGCTCTCGGTCAGTTCCATGTGCAGCGCACCGCGGGCCAGGCCGAAATCCTTCTGTGCACGGGTGAACTCCACCACCAGGTCGCTGTTGAAGAACTGTACCGCCGACACGTTCACCGCGATGGACAACCCGCCCCAGCCCGCATCCACCAACCGCCGCTGCGCCTGTGCCGCCGCGCGGATCACCCAGCGGCCGAGCGCCAGGATCAGGCCGGTGTCCTCGCACAGCTGGATGAACTCATTGGGCGGAATGAAGCTGCCATCGGCCTGTGGCCAGCGCAGCAGTGCTTCCAGCGCGGCCGGGCTGCCATCGCTGGCATGGCGGATCGGCTGGAAATACAGCTGGAACTCGGTGTCGATGGCGGCATGGATGCGCGCGGCCAGGCGCAGGCGGTCGGCCAGGCGCGTGGTAACTGCGGAATCGAACCAGGCCACCACGTTGCCTTCGGCGCGCGCGGCGTGCGCGGCCTGCGCGGCCATGCCGATCACCTGCTCGGCACCATGGCCATCGCCCACCGCGTGCACGGCCACGCCGATGCGCGGTTCGAACTGGTGCAGCGAATCCTTGCCGCGCATCGGTGCCGAGACGATCTGCAGCAGATCATCCAACGCACGCTGTGCGGTGTGCTCGCCCCCGATGGCCAGTACGAAATCCTCCGCCGGCTGGAAGGCCAACGTTCCGAAGCGCGCACCGAGTCCACCCAGACGCTGCGCCATCGACTGCAGCACCGCATCGCCGATCTCGCGACCCAGCGTATCGGCCACCAGCTGCAGGCCACGCAGCTGCACGTAGGCGATGGTATACGCCCCGTCCTGCGCATCCAGCTGCTCGGTCAGCGCGCGCACGGTCAGCAGGCCCGTGTCCGGGTTGTGCCGCGCGCGGTAGGCCAGGTCGCGTTCGTAGGCCAAGCGCTCGCTGACATCCTCGGCCAGCACCAGGCACGCCGGGCGACCGTCGAAGTCCAGCATGGACAGGTGCGCGCGCACCTCGAACTCGCTGCCATCGCGGCGCCGGTGCATGCGTACCGTAGCTTCCGGCAGCCCGTCCACCCGCGCCCGTGCGATGGCCCCCATCACCTCATCCCAGCCACCACGGGGCCGGATGTCGAGAATGCTCATCGCCAGGAACTCTTCCCGGCTGTAGCCATACTGTTCGACGGCCGCCTGGTTGACCTCCAGAAAACGCAGGCTGCCCGGATCGAACACCCAGAAGGGGGCGGGGTTGCGGTCAAACAGCAGCCGGAAGCGGCTCTCCGCGCGGCTCATCTGTTCCCGTGCGCGGTAGCGCTCGGTCTGGTCGGTCAGCGCGCCGATCATGCGGCGCTGGCGATCGGCCACTTCCATCCGCTGGCCGCGCGCGGCCACCCAGCGCACCTGGCCGCCCGGCAGCACCAGCCGGAACTCCTCGTCCAGCACTTCATCGCCGGCAAACGCCTGGTTGAAGGCGTGCTGCAGGCGCTCGCTGTCCTCATGGTGCACGCGGTTGAAGAAGTCCGCCACGGGCATCGCATCGGTATTCACCGCGAAGATCTCGCGGCCCAGCGGCGACCAGTGCAGCAGCGCCGCATCTTCGTCCACATGCCAGGTGCAGACCCGGCCCGCCTGGTGGGCCAGACCCAGTTCGGCATGACCGGTACGCAGTTCCTCGGCCATCGACTGCTGGCTGCGGGTACTGTGACGCACCGCATACAGCAGCACCAGCAGCACGCCGGTGTAGGCCAGCATGATGACCACCGCGGCCTGCAGGTAGGGCCACCACGGTGCCAGTACATCCTGGTCGGCCAGGCCCACCTGCACCGCCAGCGGGCTGCGCTGCAACGTGCTGAGGGTGGAAATGCGCGGGATGCCGTCCACCTCACCGGAAATGCTGCCCAGTTCGACCACGGTCGCGCGGCCCAGCAGCTCGCGGCCGGGCAGCCGGTAGCGGTGGCCGACCGTGCCCTTCGGGTCGGGGACGCGGGCCAGCATGGCGCCATCGCGGTCACTGATCGACACCAGCCCATGGCTGCCCACGTCCAGGCCACTGACGATGCGCTGCAGTTCGTCGCAATGCAGGCGCGCCAGCAGCCAGCGGTCACCTGCCATCGGCAATGCCAGCGGCACCACCCAGCGGCCATCGATGGCCTGCTGTGGCGGGCCCAGGTACAGCGCACTGTCCTGCCCGCGCCGCTGCGGGTCGCTCCACAACGGCAGCTGCAGGTCGCCCTTGCCAGCGGTCAGCGCACGGCCATAGGCATCCAGTATGACGATGCTTTCCAGTTCCGCATGGCGCTGCAGCACGCCGCTGATGACCGCATCCAGCAGCGCCGGGGCCTGTGCCGGCACGCTGCGGAACAGTTCGGCGGCATCCGCGGCGATACCGCCCATGGCCCGTTCCAGGTTGCGCAGCTCCATCGCCAGCAGCCGCTCGGTGCCAACGGCCATGGCACGGCTCTGCCGCTGCGCGGCTTCCAGGCGGCGCTGGTAATCATTGGCCAGCATCACCGCCAGCACGACCGCCAGCAGCACGCCCACGGCAATGCCGCCCCAGGTGATGGCACGCAGCGGCCCGGCCAGTACGCGCCTCAGCCCTGGCATCGGTCGGTGTTCCCTGTGCGGACGACTGGCTTCATGCGTGAACGATTCCTCCACATCCCCGACCAGAGCGGCCGCAGATCTGCATTCTTGACGCCTGTGTCTGCCCGGTTGGGCCACATCCCCATGGCGGCACCGGGCTCCAACCCGCAGCATGCACCACCCCGATGACGGCGTGAAGATCGGCCGCGCGTGTTCAGCCAGATCGCGCACAGCGCCGCCCCCATGACAGTGCGACCGCTCCCCCTGCAGGGCATTAGACTTGGGGTTTTCCTGCTGCAAGAGAAGTCCATGTCCAAGCTGCGCCGTCCCATACTGGCACTGGCCATCCTCGCCAGCCTGTCCCTGGCCGCCTGCGACCGCCCGGCCGAACCGGCTGCGGGCGCCGCCGCGCCGGCCGATGCCCCCCCCGCCCCGGCCAAGCCGATGCTGGGCAGCTTCGGCTTCGATGCCAGCGGCATGGACCGCAGCATCGCCGCCGGCGACGACTTCTTCGGCTTCGCCAACGGCACCTGGGTGAAGAACACCGAGATTCCTGCCGACCGCTCGCGCTTTGGCAGCTTCAACGTCATCGCCGAAAAGACCCAGGCCGATACCCGCGCGATCCTGGAAGGTGCGGCCGGCAACGCCCAGGCCAGTGGCGATGACAAGCTGATCGGTGACTACTACGCCGCGTTCATGGACGAGGCCGGCATCGAGAAGCGCGGCCTGGCCCCGGTGCAACCGCAGCTGGCCGCCATCGGCGGCATCGCCGACAAGGCGGCCCTGGCGCGTGCGCTGGGCGAGGACATGCGTGCCGACGTCGACCTGCTCAACGCCACCAACTTCTACACCGACCGCCTGTTCGGCCTGTGGGTGTCGGTGGACATGCTGCAGCCGGACCGCACCGCGCCGTACCTGGTGCAGGGCGGCCTGGGCATGCCCGACCGCGATTTCTACCTGGGTGATGGCCGCATGGCCGAGCTGCGCAGGCAGTACCAGGCCTACATCGCCCAGGTGCTGCAGCTGGCAGGCGTGGCCGACCCGGCCGGCAAGGCGCAGCGCATCCTGGCGCTGGAAACCAAGATCGCCCAGGCCCACGCCAGCCAGGAAGAGACCAACAACGTGACCCTGGGTGCCAACCCGTGGACGCAGGCGGATTTCAACGCCAAGGCGCCGGGCATGGACTGGGCGGCGTTCCTGGACGCAGCCAGGCTGGGCCAGCAGCAGGACTTCATCGTGTGGCAGCCGAAGGCTGTCGCCGGCCTGTCCAGGCTGGTGGCCACCGAACCGCTGGACGTGTGGAAGGACTACCTCGCGTTCCACGCGCTGGACCGCGCCGCCACCTACCTGCCGAAGAAGTTCGCCGACGCCCGCTTCGCCTTCCACGGCACCGCGCTGAGCGGCACGCCGCAGCAGAGCGACCGCTGGAAGCGGGCGGTGGACGATGCCAACCACGCCGTCGGCGAGGCCATCGGCAAGCGCTACGTGGAAAAGCACTTCGACGCCAAGACCAAGGAGCGTGCTGACGAGATGGCGAAGAACATCATCGCCGCCTTCGCCAAGCGCATCGATGCCCTGGCCTGGATGTCGCCGCAGACCAAGGCGCATGCCAAGGCCAAGGTGGCCGGCCTGACCGTGGGCATGGGCTACCCGGAAAAGTGGCGCGACTACACCGGCTTGGAAATCCGCCGTGACGATCCGCTGGGCAATGCGCAGCGTGCCGAACGCTTCGAGTACGAGCGCAACATCGCCAAGCTGGGCAAGCCAGTGGACCACAGCGAGTGGGCGATGCTGCCGCAGACCATCAATGCGATGAACGTACCGCTGGAAAACCGCCTGGTGTTCCCGGCCGCGATCCTGCAGCCGCCGTTCTTCGACGGCGCCGCCGACGATGCGGTGAACTACGGAGCCATCGGCGCGGTGATCGGCCACGAGATCAGCCACGGTTTCGACAATGCAGGCGCGCTGTTCGATGAAACCGGCAAGCTGCACAACTGGTGGACGGCTGAAGACCTCAAGCAGTTCAATGCCGCCGGTGATGCGCTCGCTGCGCAGTTCAGCAGCTACGAGCCATTCCCCGGCGTGCACGTCAACGGCAAGCTGACCCTGGGCGAGAACATCGCCGACGTGGCCGGCCTGGGCACTGCCTACGACGCCTACCAGCTGTCGCTGCAGGGCAAGCCTGGCCAGACGCTGGAAGGCTTCACCCCAGACCAGCGCTTCTTCCTGGGCTTCGCCCAGGCCTGGCGCAGCAAGAGCCGCGAACAGGCACTGCGCAACGGCCTGCTGACCGATGTGCATGCACCGGGCCAGTACCGTGCGCTGACCGTGCGCAACATCGACGCCTGGTACCCGGCGTTCGAGGTGAAGGAAGGCCAGAAGCTGTACCTGGCCCCGGAAAAGCGGGTCAAGGTGTGGTGATGTGATGCAGACGGGCGCCGAAAGGCGCCCGTTTTTTTTGTACGCGCGGGTGTCATCCACGCATGGCGTGGATCTACTCTGTGCCAACCAAGGTTGGCACCTACCAAAGACGGTGCGCCGGGCGCCGTCCACGCGTGGGTGGATCACCGTGCCGCCGGCCACTCCCGCAACACCTCCACCGGCACACCCACGCGTGCACACGCGCGCGTGGCCAGGCCATCGGGCAAGGCGCGGCGGAACAACGGCGCCATGCCCTGCATCAACCGCGCCGACGCGGCCGCCTGCGTGCGCTGGCCAGCCGTGCGTCCCAGCATCGCTTCGGCCCAGTCGGGCAGCAACGCGGCACCGGCTCCCAGGAACACCGCGCGCGACAGCCCCGGAATCGGCACGGGCAGGTTGACCGCGGACAGCACCTCAAGCACCTCGCGCGAACGCGCATCGGCCAGCAATTCCGGTTGCCGCGCACAGAAATACGCCGCCACTTCCGCTTCGCTGCGCGGAACGTCAACCGCACCCAACGATTCGGCCACACGGCGGTACTCGTCGTAGT
Source organism: Stenotrophomonas sp. NPDC077659 (assembly GCF_050268705.1). NCBI lineage: Bacteria > Pseudomonadati > Pseudomonadota > Gammaproteobacteria > Lysobacterales > Lysobacteraceae > Stenotrophomonas > Stenotrophomonas sp. NPDC077659. The sequence goes on from NZ_JBNNHG010000016.1 coordinate 11,097, forward strand.
AGCGATCGGCGATGTGCGCCGGCACCTCGCGCCCATAGCGGCGGAAGCCCTGCAGGAAACCAAACGCTTCGGTCACATGCACCCAGGTCAGCAGCTGCGGATCATCGGCGGCGTAGTCGTCGCCCTGCGCGGTGCGGCCGCGGATCCGTGCATGGATGCGGCGCACCTTGGCCACCAGCGTTTCCACTTCCCCGGCCGGGGCATAGCTGCTGCCGGCCACGAACGCCGTCGTCCGGCGCAGGCGGCCCACCAGGTCCTGGCGGAAATTGGAGTGGTCGTACACGCCGGCCAGCGCACGCGGGTGCAGGGTCTGCAGCATCAGCGCGCACAGGCCGCCAGCCAGCATCGAGGGCAGCTCGGCGTGCATGCGCCAAGTCACGCTGTCCGGCCCGAACCAGCCCGGATCACCCAGCGGATGGTCATACTCGATGCCGCTCTGGCCGCGCGGGAAGGCATCAAGTACCCAGCGCCGGATGGGCGCGGTGACGGGGCGGGAAAGGCGGTGCAGCAACGGCGGCATCTTCGGTCCAGTGGGTGGCGGAATCGGCCGCAGTCTGCGCGGTCGGCTTCGATTCTGGCCGATGCGGGCGGATGCAGCGAGCCCGTGGGCTCAGCGACGGTTTCATGTGCGGTCGCAGCATGTTTCACCCTGCGACATCTTGTCGCAGGCGCCCAGCGCGTTGCTGCGCCGCACCAACCTTCACCTGTTCACGCAGAACCCTTGCCTCCGTAGGCGATGCGCCCATTGCACGGCCCGCTGGAAGTGCTAGAACTGAACCCGCCACACCGTCCAATGCTGATCGACGCACGTTCCACACGGGAGCCAGCCATGATTGCTTTGTTCAAGGGTTTGGGACTACTGCTTCGCGACAACGAGCTCTACCACAGCCCGTTCGACAAACAGGTCGCACACTGGCGCAACCTCAGCGAGCAGCAGATCCGCGATGAAGTGGCGGTGCTGGCCAAGGCCAAATGCCAATGGCTGATCGCTTCGATCATCGGCTGGCAGGCGGCGTCGCTGCTCATCCTCGGCCTCATCGCCAACTATCTCTGGCGCGACGATTACCACATCACCTTCACCCGCGTGGTCGTGGTGTTTGGTTCGTGGGTGTCGATCCTGTTCGTGATCTGGTTCATGGCCAACATGTTCGATCGGCAGGCCGGTTTCGAGCGCTGGATGAAGGCGTTCAACAGCCGCGCCCGCATCACCTCCAAGGCCGACAGTGTCGAATGCGTGGCCGAAGCGCTGGACCTGGCCGAGCATTACCCGGAAGTGCTGGACTACAAGCAGGCCGTCACCACCAAGCGTGAGCTGCGCCACGAGGACATCCGCATCATGACCGAGATCGGGCGCATGCGGCAGCACTCGGAACTGGTCGGCCGCCTCAACCATGTCGGCGAAACCGAACACCACCACGATCTGACCCTGCAGCCGGCTTATTGAGCCCGGCGCACGGTTCCAGGGAAGCGGGGGGAGCCACAATGCCACCGTGCACGATCACGGTGGCATTGTTCTTTCTACATGCCGCGAAACAGGCTCATGAACGGCTGGCTGACCACCAGCGTCTCCGGCCGCTGGCGCAACCGCAGCACGCCACGGCCGGTGTCGTCGCGACTGACCGCCGCCACCGCCTTCATGTTGACGATGGTCGAGCGGTGCACCTGGCGGAAGTGCTGCGGGTCCAGCACTTCCAGCAGTTCGCGCAGCGGTGTGCGCAGCAGGCTTTCGCCGGCACTGGTGACCACCGTGGTGTACTTGTTGTCGGCGCGGAAATAGACCACGTCCTCCAGCATGATCAGCTGCGTATCGCGGCCGTTGCTGGCGGTGATCCAGGCCAGCGGCGGGCGCTCGGCGGCAGCCGGTGATGGCCCCAGGCGCTGCAGCAGGCGTTCCAGCACCGCATCGTCCTGGCGCGTGGCAGGCAGCCGCGAAAGGATGCGCTCGCGCGTGGCCAGCAGGCGTTCGTCGCTCACCGGCTTCAACAGGTAGTCCATCGCGCCCTGCTCGAACGCATCGATGGCGTACTGGTCATAGGCGGTGACAAACACCACCTGGGTGCGCGGGCTCAATTCGGACAGCGCGCGCGCCACCTCGATGCCCGTGATGCCCGGCAGGCGGATATCCAGGAACGCGATGTCCGGCTGCTTCTCGGCCAGCTGCTCCAGCGCGCTGGCGCCATCCTCGCACTCGGCCACCAGCTTCAGGTCCGGCCACAGCCGGCCCAGCTGTTCCACCAGCGACTGCCGCAGCAGCGCTTCGTCTTCGGCAATCAAAGCTTCAAGCGGCATGGCTGCGCTCCTTGGCCGGTTGCGGCAGGGTCATGGTGGCGGCCACGCCGCTGGGAAAATTGGCGACGATGGCCACGCCGGCCTGCTCGCCGCAGGTCAGGCGCAGGCGCTCGCGCAGGTTCTTCAGGCCGATGCCGGTGCCACTGGTACCTTGGCCGAAGCCGAGGCCATCGTCGGCCACAGTCACCGTCACGTGGTCATCGAAGCCACGCGCCAGGATCCAGATCGTGCCACCGCCGGGCTTGGGTTCCAGGCCGTGCTTGATCGCGTTTTCCACCAGCGTCTGCAGGGCCATCGCGGGCAGGTGCACGCCGTGCAGTTCGTTGGGCACCTGCACGTCCACCGCCAGCCGCGCGCCCATGCGGATGCGCAGGATTTCCAGGTAGGCGCGGGTGCGCTCCAGTTCCACGCCCAGCGTGGACACCGATTCATCCACCTGCGGCAGCGAACTGCGCAGGTACTGGATGAGGTGGCCGAGCATCTGCTCGGCGCGGCCCGGATCGGTGCGGGTGAGCACCTGCGCGTTGGCCAGGGTGTTGTAGAGGAAGTGCGGTTCCACCTGGGCGTGCAGCAGGTTCAGGCGGGCCACCGACAGTTCCTTTTCCACCTGGGTCTGTTCGGCCGCGGCCTGTTCATCGCGGCGCTGGTCAGCCACCCGCCGCGTGATCGCGCGGGTGACCGCCTCGGCATTCTCGAAGTTGCTGCCCTCGTCCAGCGCCAGCAGGTCGGCCCACCAGCCGGCATCGGGCTCGAACAGCAGGGTGACGGTGCTGGTGCCCTGCCCCGGGGTGACCGTGGCCTGCACGCTGTTGCGCTTGATCGCCAGCCGCGCCGGCAGGTTCCAGCGCGAAGGCTGGCGGCCATTCCAAGGATCGACGCGGCGCACGTACGCGCGCACCTGCAGGCTGCCGGCAGCGCTTTCCACGTCTTCCACCCGCGGCAGTTCGGCCACCGCCGCCTCGACCAGGGCGAAGGCCGGACCGGTGTCCAACGGCACCTCGATCTGCCGCCGCTGGTGCCCGGACAGGGTGCTGCCATCCAGCCGTCCTGCGATCAGCCACACGCGGCGCACATGGGTGATGGCACTGCCCAGCGCGCTGATCATCAGGAACATCGCCAGCAGGCCGAAGATCCAGCCGGGGCCGTCGTTCATGCCACTGAAGATGCCACTCCAGACCATGCCGGCCACCAGCAGTGCCACGGCCCAGGCCAACAGGTGACGGACGATGAGGGTGAGGCTGGCGATCACGGCGGCGCCTTGGAGGAAAGGGGTGAGCCGAGCATAGGCCGGCCCACCAGGCAAACAAGCGCCCTGCGACAAAGCACCGGAAAGCGGGGATGGAAGCCGATCTGATGGTACCGGCCGCTACGACAGATCCCGGTAGTGCCGGCTGCTGGCCGGCTCACCATCGGTCCCGGTAGTACCGGCCGCTGGCCGGCATATCCGTTCCTCCGCAAGCATCAAGGCAATGCCGGCCAGCGGCCGGCACTACCGGTTCTTCTTACCTGCGCTGGTCGGCGCTGCTGTCACGCACGGCACGGAACGACTCGTCGGTGCTCCAGTTCGGCCAGCTGCGCGAGTTGGCCAGCTGGTTGCCCAGCGTGTAGAGCACTTCCAGGTCGCGGGCGGCACCGGCAAACACCCAGTCCGGCTGCCATTCATCGCCCTGCTGGTGGTAGCGCTTGGCGGTGTAATCGGCCGAGGCCTTCTTGCCAGCGGCGACGCCACCGTCCACCCAGTCCTCGCCGGCCGACCAGGACAATGCCGGCACGCCGCGCTTGGCAAACGAGAAGTGATCGGAACGGAAGAACAGACCGGCTTCCGGCTTCGGGTCCGGGGTGTAGCGGATGTCCCAGCCCTTGGCGACGTCCTTCAGCTGGTCCAGCAGCTCGAAGCGCGCCGTGCCGTAGATGCCGAAGTCACGCGACGGACCAAACGGTGCCATGCCGTCCATGTTGATCGCAGCCACCGTGGTTTCCAGCGGGTACAGCGGATGGGTGGCGTAATACTCCGAACCGAGCAGGCCCTTCTCCTCGGCGGTGACCGCCAGGAACAGCAGCGAGCGCTGCGGACGCGGGCCCTTGGCGAAGCCGCGCGCCAGTTCGATCAGCGAGGCGGTGCCGCTGGCGTTGTCCAGTGCGCCGTTGAAGATGCGGTCGCCACGCGCGTCCGGTTCGCCCACGCCGATGTGGTCCCAGTGCGCGCTGTAGATGATGGTCTCGTCCGGGTGGCTGCTGCCTTCCAGGCGCGCGGCCACGTTGTGCGAAGTGATCACTTCGGTCTTCACCGCGTACTTCGCATCCAGGCTGGCACCGGTCAGCGGTACCGGGGTGAAGTCGCGCTGCTGCGCTTTCTTCTTCAGCGCCTCGAAATCCTGCCCGGCCGAGCGGAACAGCTCCACGGCCAGGTCACGCTGGATCCAGCCTTCCAGCAGCGGGTGGGTTTCGCCCGGGTTGTCGCGCACCACGTCGAACATGGTGTTGGTGTTGGAGCCGGCCACGGTGGCCCAGCCGTACGACGCCGGTGCGGTCTCGTGCACGATCAGCACACCCAGCGCGCCCTGGCGCGCACCTTCCTCGTACTTGTACGGCCAGCGCCCGTACCAGGTCATGCCCTTGCCATCGAAATCGCCCTTGCCGGTTTCGAAATCGGGATCGTTGATCAGGACGACGGCGATCTTGCCCTTCAGGTCCACACCCTTGAAGTCGTCCCAGTTGCGCTCCGGCGCCTTTACGCCATAGCCGAGGAAGACCAGCGGGGCTTTGCTGATGTCGACGGCGGTGGCCCCGTTCATCGCCGCGCGCACCGCGATCTGCTTGCCCTGGTCGAGGGTGAGGGTCTTGCCGCCCTGGTGCAGGGCCAGCTGCGGCGTGCCAACGATGTCGCCCTTGCGCAGCGGCACCGCCTGGGTCCACAGGCGCTTGCCGTCCTGCAGGTCGCCGCCCGGCTGCAGGCCGGCGGCGGCAAACTGCTTGCTGAGGTAGGCAATGGTCTTTTCTTCGCCGGCGGTGGCCGGCGAGCGGCCTTCGTAGCCGTCGGAGGCCAGTTCCTTGACGTCGGCGGAGATCCGCGCGCCGTCGAATTTCGGCGTGCCCGCCATCAGTGCGCTCGACACCGACAGGGCCAGCATGCCCAGTACTGCTCGTTTCATTGCTCTCTCCAGCAGGAAAATCCTTCCGGAGTGTAATGGGATTCGTGCGGGTGAAAACACCAACGGCGCAAGTAGATCCACCGCCATGCGTGGATGAGCAGAACACGGTCAGATCCCTTTACCGCCGGGAAAGGGCTTTGACCCCGGTCACTGGGCGCGCGCCAGCAGCAACGCCCGCTCCCGCGCATTGCCGGTCAACGCAGCCGCTGAAGCAAACGCCTCCCGCGCATCCTGTTCCCGCCCCAGCTGCTGCAGCAGCTCCCCACGCACCACGTGCAACGGCGCGTAGCCCTGCACCCGCGTGTCCACCAGCAGGGGCTGCAACAGTGCCCAGGCCGCGAACGCGCCGTCGCTGCGCGCCACCGCCACCACCCGGTTGAGGGCGACCACCGGCGACGGCATCACCTGCAGCAGCCGCGCATACAACGCGGCAATGGCCGCCCAGTCGGTGTCCTCGGCGCGGCGCGCATGGGCATGGCAGGCCGCGATGCGTGCCTGCAGTACATAGGCATCGTCACCGCCACCGGCCTGCAGCGCGCGGGCCAGCACCTGCTGTCCGTGTTCGATCTGCAGCCAGTCCCAGCGCGCGCGGTTCTGCACGTCCAGCAGCACCGGCTGGCCCTGTGCATCGACCCTCGCGGCGGCACGCGAGGCCTGCAGTTCCATCAATGCCAGCAGGCCCAGCACCGGCGGGGCAGGCAGCCGATGGACCAGGATGCGCGCCAGGCGCAACGCCTCCTCGCACAATGCCGGCCGCATCCAGTCTTCGCCGGCACTGGCCGCATAGCCTTCGTTGAAGACCAGGTAGATCACTTCCAGCACCGAGGCCAGACGCGCGGGCAGCGCCTCCGCGCGCGGTACTTCGTAGGGCACCTGCTTCTGCACAAGGGTGCGCTTGGCGCGCACGATGCGCTGGGCGATGGTCGGTTCCGGCTGCAGGAAGGCGCGGGCGATCTCGCTGGTGGTCAGCCCGCCCAGCAGGCGCAGGGTCAGCGCCACCCGTGCATCGGCCGGCAGCACCGGGTGGCAGGCCACGAACATCAGCCGCAGCAGGTCATCGCCGAGGTCATCCTCCAGCGCCTGGCTGTCATCGGGTGCAGGCAGTGCCGCCGGGTGCAGTTCCTCGCCCCATTGCGCATGCTGCTGGGCCACGCGCTGGTGTTGGCGCAGCACATCAATGGCACGGTTGCGCGCGGTGGTCATCAGCCAGGCTCCGGGGTTGTCCGGGATGCCCTGCGCTGGCCAACGCTCCAGCGCGGCCAACCAGGTGTCCTGGGCCAGTTCCTCGGCGCGGCCGACATCACCGCCGAGCAGCCGCGCCAGGCGCGCGATCAACACCGGCGATTCCATCCGCCAGAGGGTTTCCAGGCGCTGGCTGAGGGCGGGCTCGGTCATGCGCCGATCACAGCACGCAGGCCATGCACGCACAAGCGCCACCGCGTGGCATCCACCCTCAACCCGGCTCGCCGTCCATATGCGCGATTTCCCACAGATGGCCGTCGAGGTCCTGGAAGCCGCGCTGGTACATGAATCCGTAGTCACGCGCGGGCTGCGGCTCGCTGCCACCGGCCGCCAGTGCCTTGTCCACCAGCACGTCCACCGCCTTGCGGCTGGCCGCCGACAGGCAGGTGATCACCTCGGTGTGCGCATGGGCATCGGCGATGCCCTTGTTGGTGAACTGCTGGAAGAACGGCTTGACCAGCAGCATCACGAAGATGCTTTCGCTGATGACCATGCAGGCTGCATCGTCATTGGTGTAAGCCGGGTTGAAGCGGTAGCCCAGCGCGCTGAAGAACGCCTTGGACTGCTGCAGGTCCTGCACGGGCAGGTTGACGAAGATCATCTGCGGTTGCGGTGCACTCATCGTTGCGGCGTCCTCTGCGGGTAATGAAAGGAAATCAGGGCCGCTTCATGCAGTTGACCATCCATGGCTTGCCGTAGCGGTCGATCAGCATGCCCCAGCGGTGGGCCCAGAAGGTTTCGGCGATCTGCATCTGCACCTGGCCGCCTTCGGCCAGTGCGGCGAACACGCGCTCGGCCTCCTCGATGCTGTCCACGTCCACATTAAGGGTGGTTGTACCGCCTTCGCCGCCGCCGGGGCCATCGGCAGCCATCAGGATGGCGCCACCGATCTCCAGCTGGCTGTGCGCCACGTGGTCGAGGGTTTCGGCGGGCATCTCATTGCAGCCCGGTGAGCCATCGGACGGCGGCATGTCGCGGTACTTCATTTCCGAAGTGACCTGGCCGCCGAGCGCCCTGGCATAGAAGGCCATCGCATCGTGGGCCTGGCCGCTGAAGCCGAGGAAGGGAATCAGTTTCATGGCAGTGCTCTGTAGGTTGGTAGCGCCGGGTCACACCCGGCGAAGGGTCACCGCACTCCAATCACGCTTCCAGCTGTTCCCGCAGACGCTGTTCCTGCTGCTGTAATGGGGGGGTGAAGGCTTCGCCGAAATCCTCGGCAGTGATCAGCGGGCGCAGTTCGAGGATGCCACCGGGGCAGAACGGGGCGCGGCTGGCCCATTCGATGGCCTCGTCCAGCGAGCGCACGTGCCACAGCCAGAAGCCGGCGATCTGTTCGCTGGGCGGGCCGAACGGACCGGGCTGCACCTGCGGGGCGCCCCCAACGAAATGAATGCGGCGGCCACGGGCGGTGGCGTGCAGGCCTTCGCCGGCGAGCATGATACCGGCGGCAACGAGCTGTTCGTTGTAGGCCCCCATGTCGGCCAGGTCCTGTTCGCTGGGCATGCGGCCGGCTTCGGAATCGGCGTTGGCTTTGACGATCACCATCACTTTCATGTCGGTCTCCCGTGGGCGGCGTTCTGCGCGCCCTTCATCTGGTACGACGAACCGGGGGATCGGGAATCGACAGGTTCCCTGAAATTTTTTTTCCTGCGCGGAAAGCGCGCCTGCGGCGGGCGATCGGCGAACGGCGGAGCCCCTCCGTGGTGGGCTGCTGAAAGCCTGGGACTGGGGTTTGGCCAGGAGGGTGGGTTGGCTGGGGGACGCCGTGAATACGTCCATGTAGGCTCGGTCGCCGCATCCATGCGGCTCACGCCCCCAGCCAACCCACCCTCCCGGCCACGGACACATTCCCGCGCGCCCACCCCGGAAAATCAAGAGAAAAGGCAAAAGCAGAAGCAACAGCCAAAGCAGTGCACTGGCAGCCTCGGCTTTGCGAGCGAAGCGACCCGCTTTTGCTCTTTTCTGTTGATTTTCCGTGGTGGAGGCCTCGGGAAACTGTCAGAGGCCGGGTGGGTAGGCGGGGCGGGGGTGTCCGCGGCATGGATGCCGCGGCCAAGCCCCCATGGATGGGTTAACGGCGTCCCCCGCCCCGTCTACCCACCCGGCCAAACGCGGATAGCCCGGCTTTCGGCGACCGACCCAACCCCACCACGGAGGGGCTCCGCCGTTCGCCGATCGCCCGCCGCAGGCGGCCTTTCGCGCTGCAACATGCAGCCACGCCAACCTGCGCCATCATGGAACCCCCGCCCCGCCAGGACCATGCCATGCAGCAGTACCTCCTCCTCATCTACATCGAACCCGCCCTGCTGCAGGCCCTGCCCAGCGACGAGTTCAACGCACTGATGCGCGACTGCCTCGCCCATGCCGATCAGCTGCAGGCTGAAGGCACCCTGCTCATCGCACAGAAACTGCAGCCGGTCGACACCGCCCAGACCCTGCGCGTGCGCGATGGCCACAACCGCGTGCTCGATGGCCCCTTCGCCGAAACCCGCGAACTGCTGGCCGGCTTCAACCTCATCCGCGCCTGCGACCGCGACGACGCCATGCGTATCGCCCGCCAATTCCCCTGGGCGCGCTTTGGCAGCATCGAAGTACGGCCGCTGGAAGACATGGATGCCGAGCGCGAACGCTGCGGTGCGCCGGCCGCCGCTATGGCAGCAGCCGTACCCTGACATCGCGCTTGCCGATGCCTTCGTTGCCGGTGTAATCGCGCGCGCTGCCACGAATGATGTACTCGCCCGGCGGCAAAGCGGCCGGTTGCCAGCGCCCGGTTTCCATCAGGCCATCGCGCACGGTGTTGGTGGCCAGGTAGCGGAAGCGGGTGACCGCGCTGCCGTGGACGGTAATGCCGCTGTCCGGTGCGTAGGCCACCTTCACCGCCTGCTTCTGCGGCGGCATGCGGTTGAAGACGATGTTCCAGCGCGGCTGCTCGTAACCCTGCAGCGGTTGCCCGCCCGCATCCAGGATCTGGTAGCCCACCTGATACGGCCCGAGGCGTCGGCGCGGCAGGTTGTTGTCAACCTGGTCCCAGGCCTCCACCACGATCTGCACGCCATGCCCCTGCCGCGCCAGCATCACCACGCCATCGCTGCCTGCGGCCAACGGCTGGTCGTTGTCGTCCAGCAGGCTCACGTCGGTGATGCGCGGTGCGAAGTGGTCGGCATAGCCGGTAAAGCCCAGCGCCACGGCGTTGGTCTCGAAGCCGCTGGTGCCCACCTGCAGGTGCACGTGCGCTTGGCTGTTGATGCTGCCCAGACGGTCGCCGATGTGGATGCGCGTGCCACGCCGCACGCGGATGCGCTCCAGCGTGCCGTCATCGCCGTACAGCGGCTGCCAGCGTGCATCGAAGGGCTCCCCCTTCGGCGTGCGGCCTACCCGCATGTGGATGTAGTTCAGCCGTCCCACCCCCAACCCCTCGGCCTGGCCGCGCAGGCTCCAGGCCGCGATCGGGCTGCTGATCTTGCCCTCTGCAATGGCCAGCACGGTCTGCCCCACGTCGCCGCGCACATCGAAGCCGCCGTGCAGGTGATGCCGGCTCTCGCCGGTGAACGTGCCACGCACTTCACCCAGCGTGCCGACCACTTCGTGCCAGCCCTGTTGCGGGGCCAGCGGCCAACGTCCGCCGGTATCGGGCAGCGCGGCATCGGCAGCGGGCCCGACCAGCGCCGGCGCAGGCAGCGCGCCCACCGCCAGCGGCCGCACGCGGTGCACGCGGTAACCGGCGGCGTCGGCCACCAGAAGGCCGCCGTCATCCTCCACGGCCAAGCCGCTGGGTCGGGCCAAGCGGGGCAACCGGTCGTTGCCGAGCAGCGCGATCTGGTGGCCCTGCGGAGTCACCTGCACGATGCGGCCGCCGAAGTCGCCCACGTACAGCACGCCATCGTGAGTCGTCGCCAGCGACAGCGGCCCATTGATGACCCCATCGTTGCCGACCAGCGTGCTGACGGTGCCGTCGGACCCCACCCGGCGCACTGCGTTGTTGAAGAAATCCGCAACCAGCAGCGCACCGTGCGCGTCGAAGGCCAGCGCCACCGGCGTATCGAAGCGGGCCTCGCCGCCCACGGCATCGGCGAAGCCGGGGCGATCACCGCCCGCCAGCGTGCGGACGTTGCCATCGGTACCAATCACCCGGATGCGATCATTCCAGGTATCGGCCACGAACACCTGGCCCCGCGCGTCCACGGCAATACCCATCGGCCCGTCGAAGCGCGCCTGCGCCGCCGGCCCATCGGCGAAACCCTGGATGCCCCCGGCTACGGTGGTCACCTGGCCATCAGTGCCGATGCGGCGGATCGCGTGGTTGCCCGTGTCGGCCACGTACAGGTTGCCTTGGGCGTCGGCGGCAATCCCCGACGGCGTATTGAAGCGCGCCTGCAGCCCCGGCCCATCGGCCAGGCCCTCGCCGTGCCCGGCCACCGTTTCCATCTGGCCATCGGGCAGGCGGCGGCGGATGCGGTTGTTGTCGCCGGCATCGGTGAAATACACACTGCCATCGGCCGCGCGCAGCAGCGCATAGGGTTCGGCAAAGCGCGCCTGGGCCGAGGCACCGTCGCGGTCGCCGGGGTGGCCATCGCCGGCCAGCGGCTCGATCTGCGCGGTCCAGGCCAGCGGCGTGGGTGGCGGGCCAGCGGGCGCGACCGGTGCCTGCGCGGGGCGTTCCCACCAGGTGGCAGCCAAGGCAGCGGCCGTTGCCACCCCCACTGCACCCACTGCCATCCTTTGCCACCGTGCCATCGTTCGCGTTCGCTGTGCCATGAAAGACGCACGACGATAGACGCTGGCCCGGCATACCGCCATGCCCGCAGGTCACGCCCTTGGCACCGGTGCTTGTTCCCGCGCACGTTTGCGGGTTCAATCCGGCGTGTTCCCATGGATGGACCTGCTCATCATGCATCGTATCTGCACCCTGTCCGCCGCCCTGTTGCTGGCCATGCTGGCCACCGCACCGGCATGGGCCGCATCGGCGCCGCCGCCGACCGAAGGCCCCTCAGGCGTTGCCCGATCCGACTACGAAACCGCTTGGCAATCGGCCATCTCCACCGCTGCCAGCGGCAACCTGCTGGGCGCAATGATCGAGGTCGAGCGGTTGATGGATGACCCGCGCTTTGAACGATTGACCGCGGCCCAGCAGTCCGAAAGCGCGCAGTTGGCCGGGACCGTGGCACGGATGCAGGGCGAGCCCGTCCTGGCCCGCCGCTATCTGGACCGCAGCCGGGCCGCCCAGCCGGACAATGCCCAGACCCTGCTGGAACTGATGTATCTGGAACTGGCGGACGACCATCAGGACCAGGCCATCGATCTGCTGATCCAGGCCTGCACCCATTCACGCACCCCGGTGGAGGTGGATGAAGACACGGCAGGTTTCCTGGACCAGACCCTGCGCGAACAGCCACCGCGGCGGCTGGCGTTGCTGCAGGCGCTGTTCGACAACGGCTGGAAGGGCGACGGCCCCGAACCCTCCCGCTTCTGGCTGACCCTGGCCCGGTTGCAGGTCGATCATGGCCAGGGCAGCAGGGTGCCGGCCACGCTGGCCCGCATCGACACGCCGCTGGAAGTGATCACGCTGCGCAGCGACAAGCGCTTCGATCGCTACGTCGATCGCAGCTCGGCACGCTTCGATGCGGAAGCCTCGGCGCGCCGCGAACGGGATGTGCTGCGGTTGGCGGGCCTGCTCGACAGCAGCATCGATGCGGAGCTGGCCGCGTTCTCCTTCGCGCAACTGCTGGCCGGCGAAAACGAGCAGATCGTACAGTTCACCGATGCGCTGGCGCAGAGTGTGGACCAGGGCGACCGCCCCTCGCCCGCCGAAGCCAAGTGGGTGGCGTGGCTGCTGCAGCATCGCATGATGGCCCTGCGCCGCCTGGACCGCATGGACGAGTCACTGACCGCTGCGCGGATGGCCCAGATGATCGGCACGCTCACCTCCGACAGCGTCACGCACACCATGACCCTGGCCTCGATGCTCTCGGTCACCGGTCACGCGCAGCAGGCACAGGCGCTGCTTGCCGACCTGGAAGGGCTTCTGCCCTACGGCGAGGCGCTGCGCGCCTACCTGCAGTTCACGACGGCGCTGGACAGCGCGGACACGGCCGCCGCTGAGCAGGCACGGGCGAAGATCATCAGCCTGCGTGATGAGGCGCCGCTGTTCTACCGCGAAATGCTTACCGATGAGGGTGACCTGGACGGCGCGGCCGCTGTCCTCATCGCACAGTTGGAATCGCCCGAAGAACGCGGTGAGACCCTGCTCAGCCTGCAGGACCTGCGCGTGTATCCCTCGCTGCCGGTCGATGCATCCAGCGACCGGCACTGGCGAGCGCTGAAACAGCGTGACGACGTGCGCGCGGCGATCGCGCGGGTCGGCCGCATCGAACAGTACCCGTTGTTCAGCCCCGAAACCTCGCGCTGACGCCGCACTACTTCGCCGGCACTTCGGCGCCCACGCCCAGTGCTTGCCGATAACGGGCGTACAGGGCCATCACCTTGTCCACATAGGCCAGGGTTTCGGCATACGGCGGCACGCCCCGGTAACGGGTGACCGCGCCGATGCCGGCGTTGTAGGCCGCCGCTGCCAACGCGCGGTCGCCGTTGTAGCGACGCAACAGCGCGCGCATGTAGCGGGCGCCGCCGTCGATGGACTGCTGCGGCGAAAACGGATCACGCACACCCCATTCCTGCGCGGTATCGGGCATCAGCTGCATCACCCCCTGCGCGCCCTTGCTCGACACCGCCTGTGGATCGAAGTTGCTTTCGGCATGGGCAATCGCGCGCAGCCAGGCGTCATCCACGCCCGTTGCCTTGGCCGCCGCCTTGAACTGCCTGGCGTGCTGGGCCAGCTGTGGCGTGCCGACCTTGCCCAGCCCCTCGTGGGCCGGTTCGCCCGGCGGGGTGGCCACGGTGAACTTCAGGAACACCCGTGAACCGGGCAGGTTACGGGTGGAATAGACCAGCACGCCGTCCTGCTCGCGTTCGTACAGCACGCCAATGAACACCCCCATGTTGCCCCACAGGTTGGGGGTCTGGATGGCGTTGTCGTCGATTTCCTTCGGCGTACAGCGCGAGCCCGGCTCCGGGGCGGTGGCCAGGCTGACCGTGTTGCCCTGCACGCAGCGGTACACCGTGCGGGCGCTGCTCAGGCCCGGCAGCAGCAACAACGCAGCGATGACGAGGCGGAGGATCATGGCGGCCGGATGATCCAGCCGCGTCTGCTAAAACCGGGTGAATGGGCGGGGTGGACCTGCCGGGGGCCCGGTCGCGAACGGGTAGAGTCGACCGTTGGTCGACTGCTCTGCGGCCAGATCGCGAAATCCCCGCGCTTCGCGCGCGATAGTCGACCAACGGTCGACTCTACCGACCATCCAGATCGCGCGCGTTGGTCGACCAACGGTCGACGCTACCGGCGCCGGCTGCGCAGCCAATACCCCGCGCCCAGCAGCACGAACCAGGCCGGGCTGGCCACCAGCGCCTGGCGGGTGTCGGCCTGCAGGCTCAGCAGCACCAGCACCCCGGCAAAGAACAGCAGGCAGGCCCAGCACATCGCGATGCCACCGGGCATCTTGAAGATCGATGCGGCGTGTCGCTCGGGGTAGCGGCGGCGGTAGACCATGTAGGCGACCAGGATCAGCGACCAGACGAAGATGAACAGCACCGTGGCCAGCGTCGTCACCAGGGTGAAGGCGGTCACCAGGTTGGGGATCAGGTAGATCAACAAGGTGCCACCCAGCAGGCACAGGCAGGAGAACAGCAGGCCTCGTGCCGGTACCGCTGCGCGCGACAGGCGCGACAGCCCGCGCGGTGCATGGCCTTCTTCGGCCAGGCCGTACAGCATGCGGCTGGTGGAAAAGATGCCGCTGTTGGCCGAGGACGTGGCCGAGGTCAGCACCACGAAGTTGATCAGGCTGGCGGCGGCCGGAATGCCTGCCAGCACGAACAACTGCACGAACGGGCTCTTGTCCGGCACCACCTGCCGCCACGGCGTCACCGCCATGATCGCCACCAGGGCCAGCACGTAGAAGATGATGATGCGCACCGGGATCGAATTGATCGCCTTGGGCAGGTTGCGCTCCGGGTCGGCGGTTTCAGCGGCGGTAGTGCCCACCAGCTCGATGCCGACGAAGGCGAACACCGCAATCTGGAAGCCCGCGAAGAAACCCATCAGGCCCATCGGGAACAGGCCGCCGTCGTTCCACAGGTTGGACAGCGAAGCGGCATGGCCGCTGGGCGAAGTGAAGCCCCAGGCCACCAGCCCCGCGCCGGTGATGATCAGCGCGCAGATGGCCACGATCTTGATCAGCGCGAACCAGAATTCCATCTCGCCGAACAGCTTCACCGTCACCAGGTTCAGGCCCAGCAGCAGCATCACGCACAGCAGCGCCGGTATCCAGGCCTGCAGTTCGGGAAACCAGAACTGCGCATACGCGGCGATGGCGATGACATCGGCGATGGCAGTGACGATCCAGCAGAACCAATAGGTCCAACCGCAGAAGAATCCAGCCCAGGGCCCGAGCAGATCGGTGGAAAAGTCGATGAAGGATTTGTACTGCAGGTTGGACAGCAGCAGCTCGCCCATCGCGCGCATCACGAAGAACAGCATCGCGCCGATGATGAGGTAGACCAAGACGATGGACGGACCGGCCAGGCTGATGGTCTTGCCCGAGCCCATGAACAGGCCGGTGCCGATGGCACCGCCGATGGCGATCAGTTGCAGGTGGCGGTTGGACAGGCTGCGGCGCAGGTGTTCGGGGGGCGTGGCGGGCTCGGTCATGGGCCTGGAAGGGGGGGCGGGTGAAGTTCCCGACGGTAGTCCTCTGCGGGGCCGAGCGCCAGCGCCAGGGTTGGTAGACACGTCAATCCAGATCGCTTTCACCCCAGGATGGCGTCTGCTGCGCCCGTGCCCATTTCCCCACGGGCCCGCAGCATGCTCAGATAGCGCATCCGACCAAGGACCGGCCCGCCATGCGCAGCGCCCTGCCCCGTCTCCTGGAAGCCCGGCCATGAGCCGTCTGAGCGTCATCATCACCGCAACCCTGCTGGCCCTCCTCGCCGCCATCGTGCCGATCGCGGTGATGGTCTACGCCACCTGGGACCGCGCCGTCCGCCTGGAACAGCAGCGCCTGCATGAGATCGCCGAGCGTGCGTTGCGCCGTGCCGACGTCTCCTACCAGGAGTCGCTGGCCGTGCTCAGGTCGGCCGCAGCATCGCGCCTTCCCGCCTGCAGCGCCGAGCACGTGCGGCGCATGCAGACCCTGGTGATGACCACCCCCTCGGTCGACCAGATGGGCTACTTCGAGGGCGGCAAGCTGCGCTGCACCTCTTGGGGTACGTTCGAGGGCGATGTCGACCAGCCCATCCCGGACCACGTCACCAGCGATGGTGCCAGCATCAAAGTGGGGGTGCGCCCCCAGGCCACCAACCAGCGCAAGGTACTGTCCATCCAGTACGGCGCCTACGACACTCTGGTCGACCCGCGCCGCTTCGTCGATGTCATCGCCGACCCGCAGGTACGCCTGGCCCTGGCCAGCCCCGATGGCCGCCTACTGTCCAGCCAGAGCGGCATCGACCCGGCCCTGCTGATGCAGCTGCTGCGCCAACCGGGCGACGGCCTGGACAACACCACCCTGTACGCCACCGCCCGCAACGACGAATGGCTGGCCATCGCCACCGGGCCGCGCACCGCTCTGGCTGCCACGTTCCGCCAGCAGGCCTGGCTGTTCGTGCCGCTGGGCCTGCTGCTGGCCGCCGCCGGTGCCGGCCTGGTCATCTGGCTGTCGCGGCGCCGGCTGTCGCTGCGGGGCGAGCTGGCCATCGCCATCCGCCGCCGCGAACTGTACCTGCACTACCAGCCCATCATCGAGCTGGACACCGGCATCTGCGTCGGCGCCGAAGCGCTGGTGCGCTGGCAGCGCCCCGACGGCACCCAGGTGCGGCCGGACATCTTCGTGCCGCTGGCGGAAGAACATGGCCTGATCACCGCACTGACCGACCTGGTGATCGAGAACGTCGTGGCCGACATGCGGGAACTGCTGGTGGGGGACCGCAGCGCGCACATCGCCATCAATCTCGATGCCGGTGACATCATCAGTGGCCGTGCGTTGAAGTCGATCACCCAGCGCATGGCCGGCAGTGGCATCCTGCCGCAGCAGATCTGGCTGGAAGCCACCGAACGCGGCTTCCTCGATGCCGACCGCGCGCGCACCATGCTGGCCGCAGCGCGGCGCGCCGGCCACAGCATTGCCATCGACGATTTCGGCGTGGGGTATTCCAGCCTGCAGTACCTGGAACAGCTGCCGCTGGATGCCCTGAAGATCGACAAGTCATTCGTCGATGCCATCGGCACCGAAAGCGCGACCAGCCCGGTCACGCCGCACATCATCGACATGGCCAAGGAGCTGGGCCTGTGGGTGGTGGCCGAAGGTGTGGAAACCGAACCGCAGCTGGCCTACCTGCACAGCCAGCAGGTGCAGTTCGGCCAGGGCTGGCTGTTCTCACGGCCATTGCCGCGCGATGAATTCATCGCCTTCCACCGCCAGCGACAGCAGCGTTACGGCGCCGCGCGGGAGGACATGCAGAACCCGCGCAGCGTGCCGGTCGAGCAGGCCCCAACAGAAGAATGACAGCCAACGGCGGAGCCCCTCGTGGTGGGCCGGTGTCAATCCGCGGGTCGGCCGGGCGGGTAGGCTGCGCAGGGGACGCCGTGAATCCATCCCGGTAGACCCACGCCATGCGTGGATGGCACCGCCAAGGTAGTGCCGGCCGCTGGCCGGCATCCACACCCAACCGCAGCTACGCCCACGCCTTCGGCCTCGCCCACAAACACGCCGCGCACACCGCCAGCAGCAGCAACGGCAACCACGCCAGCTGCCCCGCGCCTGCCGACTGCAGCACCACGCCGCCGGCCACGCCACCGGCGGCAATCGCCAGATTCCAGCCAGTCACCAGCATCGACTGCGCCAGATCGGCTGCAGACCCCGCACGCCGGGCCACTGCGGCCTGGAACAACGTAGGCACCGCACCAAACGCCACGCCCCACAGCACGCTGGCCAGCAGCAGCACCTGCGGCGCGCCCGGCCACACCAGCAGCGCCACCACCGCCAGCAGGAAGCCGGCCACCGCGGCCCACACCAGCGCGCGCAGATGGCGGTCCACACCCCAGCCTGCAATGCCGATGCCCGCAATGGCGGCCACGCCAAAGACCAGCAGCACACGGTCCAGCCAGTGTTGTGCGTTGGCCACCATCGCCAGCGGTTCGATGTAGGTGTACAGCACGTTGTGCGCCAGCACGTACAGCGCCATCACCAGCAGCGCGCTGCGCACCCCGGGCAGGTGCCAGACGCTTCGCAGCGGCGTGCGCTGGCCGCCACCGGCCGCCGGCAGCGAGGGAACTGCCAGGCGTATCCATGCCAGCAGCAGCATCGCAAGCAAAGCCATCACGCCGAACGCCCAGCGCCAGCCGATCTGCTGTCCCAGCAGCGTGCCTGCGGGCACGCCCAGCGACAGCGCCAACGGCGAGCCCACCATCGCCACCGCAATCGCCCGCCCCTGCAGTTCCGGCACCACCAGGCGCGCGGCATAACCGGCCACCAGCGACCACAGCAGCCCCGCACCGACGCCGGCCAGGAAACGCACCACCAGCAGCAGGGTGTAGTCGCTGGTCAGCGCAGTCAGCGCATTGGCGACCACGAAGCCAGCAATCGCTACCAGCAGGAGCGGTCGTCGCGGCAGCCGCTGGGTCAGCGCGGTCATCGGCAGCGCGGCCAGCAACGAGCCCAGCGCATACACGCTCACCAACTGGCCCACCGCCGCATCGCTCACGCCCAGGCTCTGCCCCATCGGCCGCAGCACACCGGCCGGCAGGGTCTCGGTGAGGAGCGTGATGAAGCTGCCGCCGGCCAAAGCCAGCAGGCCATTCCACGGCAGCCGTGTAGCCTCGCCCGCAGGCGACGACGCATCGATGGCATGGCCGCTCATCGCGCCGCCGCCAGATCGCGATACACCGCATCGCGCAGCGCATCGACGAAGGCACCGTGCATGCCCTCGTAAAGCGTGTTGGTGAGGGCCACCACACTGAGGGCACGCGCCGGGTCGACAAACCAGCTGTGGCCGTAGGCACCGCCCCAGCGCCAGGTGCCCACCGCCTGCGGCGTCCCCGCTGCGGCCGCATCACGCAGCACCGCAAAGCCCAGGCCGAAGCCCCAGCCCGGCGGATCGGCCGGCCCCTGTTCGCCGGCCTGCAGGCGGCCCATTTCTGCGGCCAGTGCGGGCGGCAGCAGGGCGGACACCTGCACGTCCCGCAGCGCTTCGAGCACAGTCATCACCTCATCGGCCGTGCCGATCAGGCCAGCACCGGCCGAGGCATAGCGGCGCGCATCGGTCGCTCGCGCCAGGCTGTATTCGATGCCCACGGTGCCATCGAAGGGCGCGACGATCTCGCCTTCCTGCAGCCGGTGCGGCTGCGGCGCATCGCTCACATAGGGCGTGGCCACGCGCGCGGCCTGCGTCGTGCTGAAGCCGGTATCGCGCAGGCCCAGCGGCTGCGCCAGCAGCGCATCGAACAGCTGCTGCAGCGTCTGCCCGCTCGCCGCTTCGGCCACCGCACCGGCCACATCCACGCCCAGCGAATACAGCCACTGGCTGCCCGGCGCGAACAGCAGCGGCACCTGGCCGATGCGCTGCACGTTGTCCTGCAGGCTCACCGGGTTCGCATCCATGCCATCGCTGACACCGGCACGCGCATACGGCCCGTGCGCATCGGCTTCCAGGAAGCGGTAGCCCAGGCCGCTGGTATGGCTCAGCAGCTGCCGCAGGCTGATCGGCGGCACGCTGCCATCGGCCAGCGCCGGGCGGAACATCGGCAGCCAGCGCTGCACCGGCGCATCCAGATCGAGCACGCCATCGGCCACCAGGCGCAGGATGACCGTGGTCAGCAGCGGCTTGCTCACCGATGCCAGCCGGAACAACTGGTCGCGCTGCATCGGCGCACCCGCCTCGCGGTCGGCCAGGCCAGTGGCGCTGGCATGGCGCAGCACACCGTGTTCGCGCACCAGTACCACCGCGCCTACCAAGTGCTGCGGGTGGGCCTGCTGCAGCACGCGGGCTACATCGGGCAGGGTGGGCGTGGGTGCATCGGCGGAAAGAGCATTCATTGGGCAATCCTCGGGGGGAGGGTCGCCACCTTAGGCAGCCGGCGCCGGGGCAAAAAGCGGGGCAGCGCTCCGCACTTCGTGGACACACCGGTCCGCAATGGCCGTTCGCCACGGACTGTAGGGGCCGGCTGGCGGGACCAGCAAGGTGAACCGCAGTGTTGCAGCGGCCGCCTCGCCAGCCACGTCATCTGGCCCTACCCTGCGTTTTTGCTGCCGCGCCGCCCCATGTCCGTCCTCGACAACCTCGCCAACCTGCAGACCTTCGTGCATGCCGCCGATACCCGCAGCTTCGTCGAAACCGGCCGCCTGCAGGGCATCTCCGCCTCGGCCGCCGGCAAATGCGTGGCACGGCTGGAACACGCGCTGGGCGTGCGCCTGTTCCATCGCAGCACGCGCAGCATCACCCTCACTGCCGAGGGCCAGCTGTTGCTGGCGCGCTGCCGCCGCATCCTCGCCGAGCGCGATGCCGCCCGCACCGAACTGGCCCAGCCGCACGCCGCCCCCAGCGGCACGCTGCGCATCAGCCTGCCACTGGTGGGTGACCTGACCCTGCCGCTGCTGGCCGATTTCATGGCCGCCTACCCGGACATCCGCCTCGATCTGGATTTCAGCGACCGCCTGGTCGATGTCATCGAAGAAGGCTTCGATGCCGTGCTGCGCGTGGGCGAACCCAGCGATTCGCGCATGAACGCCCGCCGCCTGGGCGTGTTCCCGCGGCGCATCGTTGCCTCCCCGGCCTACCTGCAGCGGCGTGGTATCCCCAGAGTCCCGGCCGACCTGCTGCAGCACACGCTGCTGCACTACCGGTTCCCCAGCAGCGGCAAGCTGGAGCCCTGGCCCATCCAGTGGCCGGACGTGCAGGTGCACGAGCTGCCGGTGCACATGGTCGCCAATACCATCGAAGCGCGGGTGGCACTGGCCCTGCGCGACATCGGCCTGGCCTTCGTGCCGGTGCATTCAGTACGCGATGCCATCGCCGATGGCCGCCTGGTCACCGTGCTCGATGAGCACGTGCATTCCTGCGGCACCTTCCACCTGCTGTGGCCCTCCGGCCGCCACGTGCTGCCCAAGCTGCGGGTGTTCATCGATTTCATCAGCGCGCGCCTGGATACCGTCCCCTGACCCATGGATCCACGCCATGCGTGGATGAACCATCACCTTGGTTGCCGGCCAGCGGCCGGCACTACCCTCCGCGACGCCATGCGTGGATGTCGCGCCCACCACCGCATCCCTTCATCCACCAACGCTATACTGCCCGCTCATTCCCCCAAGAGGCCCGTGTCCAATGCGCCAGTGATGCCGCCGTCTTTCCACCAGACGGCCCGACTCTTCCCGCCCCTGTGCGCAGGGGAGAACCAGGCATCCCACAGAGGTCGCATGACCACGCATTCCCTCGCGCTCGATCGCGTTTCCCATCGGTTGGCCGATGGCCGATCGCTGTTTTCCGAACTGTCGTTTTCCTTTGAACCCGTGGCCACCGGCCTGGTCGGTGCCAATGGTGCCGGCAAGAGCGTGCTCGCGCGCCTGCTGGCCGGGCGACTGACGCCCGACAGCGGCCAGGTGCGCAGCAGCGGCCGCGTATTCCTGCTGCCTGCACCCGGCACCCCCTCCGCGTGGCACCGTCGGCGAACTGGCCGGCGTCGGCGACGAACTGGCAGCGCTGGCGCGCATCGAAGCCGGCAGCATCGACGAAGCGGACTTCGCCTGCGTCGGCGACCGCTGGGATCTGCGCGAGCGCCTGCAACAGCAATGGCAGGCACTGCGCCTGCCAGAGGATCTCGATCCCACACAGCCGGCCGCACGCCTCAGTGGTGGCCAGGCCATGCGTGTGGCGCTGTCCGGTGCATGGGCCAGCGGTGCCGATTGGCTCATCCTCGACGAGCCCAGCAACCACCTCGATGCACGCAGCCGCCAGCAGTTGTACCAGCAGCTGCAGCAGTGGCCAGGCGGGCTGCTGGTGATCAGCCACGACCGCGATCTGCTGTCCGCCATGCAGCAGATCGTGGAGCTGGATGCGCGCGGACTGCATCGTTACGGCGGACCGTGGCAGCACTATGCCGACGCACGCGCCGCCGAACGCCAGGCCGCTGCCAACCAGCTCGACCACGCCCGCGCGCAGCACCGACAGCAGCAGCGCAACGCGCGCGAACAGCACGAGCGCCAGCAGCAGCGACAGGCGCGTGGCAACCGCGATGCCAGGCAGGCCAACCAGGCCCCGATCCTGCTGGGCGGGCAGAAGCAGCGTGCGCAGGCCACCCAGGGCCGCGCCCAGCAGATCCAGGCTGACCGCCTGCAGGCCAGCGCGCAGCAGCTGCGCAGTGCGGCGGCCGCCGTGCGGGTGACGCCCGAACTCGCGCTGTTTGCCAGCGATGGTGAGCGAGGCAGCGCACGCCTGCTGCAGGCACACGATCTGGTGTTGCCACACGGCTGCAGCACACCGCTGCAGCTGGATATCCGTCGCGGCCAGCGCATCGCCGTGGTCGGCGACAATGGCACAGGCAAATCCACCCTGCTGCGCGTACTGGCGGGCCAGCTGCAGGCGCGTGCGGGCGAGGTACAGCGGCATGTGCCGCTGGCGCTGCTGGACCAGCAGCTGCTGGCGCTGGCCGGCGAGCGCAGCATTCTCGACACCGTGCAGGCCGCCAACCCCACCGCCGACCCGGCTGAGCTGCGCACACGCCTGGCCCTGCTCGGGCTGGATGCACAGCGCATCCAGCGGCCCGCCAGCAGCCTCAGCGACGGCGAACGGGTGAAGGGCGCACTGGCCAGCGTGCTCTACGCGCACCCGGCACCGCAGTTGTTGCTGCTGGACGAGCCCGGCAATGCGCTGGACCTGAGCGCGCTGCAGGCGCTGGAAGCACTGCTGGGCGCGTGGGAAGGTGGTCTGGTGATGGTCAGCCATGACACCCATCTGCTGCGTGCATTGCGGCCGACACAGGTGCTGCAGGTGAGTGCTGACGGTTGGCAGTGGCGCGATTCACCCTCGGGGTCAGATCCCTTTTGCGACGCAAAAGGGTTCTGACCCAGGCCCGATGACCGCGCCATCCACGCATGGCGTGGATCTACTGGTTGAGGTGGGTCCCGCCATCCACGCATGGCGTGGATCTACTGGTCGAGCCGCGCGATACACGGGCGCGCAGTAGAGCCACGCCACGCGTGGATGCTTCTGCCTTCAACGCTTCCACACGGGAAACGCCTGCGGCAACTGCTGCCACAGCAACGGCCCCGCCCGCAGCTCGCTGTTGTTGAGCAGGCACGCATCCAGCGTCGCGCGCACCGCACGCTCGTCCATGTGCACGCCGATCACCACCAGTTCCTGCCGGCGATCGCCCCACACCGGGTGCCAGATCCGCGCCATCGCCTCATGCGCCTCACCATCCGGGAACTCCTCCACCCCCGGCAGCGGTGCACTCCAGCAGTCGGCCTGCTGCCGCGCCCAGCCCAGATCGCTGTACGGCAGCGGCGTCGGCGGCAGCAGCGGCGTGGTGTCCTCATCGCCGGCGCGCACGCGCTCGCGCGCGGCGTACCAGAAGCCGGCCGCCTGGGTACGCGTCGCGGCCCCCACGCTGCTCAGTTCGCCCACCCAGTCCATGCGGTTGGCCAGCCAGAACCAGCCCTTGCTGCGTATCACGCCGGGCATGCCCTGCTGCAGCGCGCGGGCAAATCGCCCCGGGTGGAACGGTCGGCGCGAGCGATAGACGAAGCTGCCGATGCCGTATTCCTCGGTTTCCGGCGTGTGTTCGCCACGCAGCTCCTTCACCCAGCCCGGCGCCTGCTGCGCGCGTTCAAAATCAAAGCGGCCGGTATCCAGCAGCTCGCGCAGGGGCACGTCGCCAAACGATGACAGCAGCAGCTTCGCATCGCGGTTCAACCCACGCAGCACCGCCAGCGTGTCCTGCAGCACGTCCTCGTTGGCCTGGTCGGCCTTGCTCACCACGATCACATCGGCAAATTCCACCTGCTCGCACAGCAGGTCGACCACGCCGCGGTCATCGTCCGGGCCGGCCTGCTGTCCGCGCTCGGCCAGGCGCAGGGTCGAACCGAAATCGGCCAGGAACGCGCTGCCGTCGACCACGGTCACCATGGTGTCCAACCGCGCGATGTCGCTCAGGCTGAAGCCCTGCTCGTCACGCACCGCGAAGGTCGCCGCCACCGGCATGGGTTCACCGATCCCGGTGGATTCGATCAGCAGGTAGTCATAGCGCCCGGCGTCGGCCAGCCGGCGCACCTCCTGCAGCAGATCATCGCGCAGCGTGCAGCAGATGCAGCCGTTGCTGAACTCCACCAGGGTCTCTTCGGTGCGGCGCAGCGCGGCACCACCGTCGCGCAGCAGCTGCGCATCGATGTTGACCTCGCTCATGTCGTTGACGATGACCGCCACACGCAGGCCCTCGCGGTTGCGCAGGATCTGGTTGAGCAGGGTGGTCTTGCCGGCGCCGAGGAAGCCGGACAGCACAGTGACCGGCAAGCGGCGGTCGGCGCGGAAAGCAGGGTTCATGCGGGGCGAAGGGCTTCGGATGGAAATGTTACTATATAACATTCTGCGGTCGCGACGCAGCGGCGGGGATGCCGGCCAGCGGCCGGCACTACCACCGCCCGGGTTACTTGCCGTAACGGCGCAGCAGCTCCACCAGCACCTCGGCCTCGGCAGCCCGCTGCTGCGGGTCCTCGGCAGCCACCACATGCTCCTGCAGGTGCTCGTGCAGCAGCTCCATCAGCAGGCTGTGGGCTGCGCCGCGCACGGCGGCCACCTGCACCAGCACGTCCGCGCAATCCCCCGCTGCGCCCTCGGGGCGGTCCAGCGCCTGTTCCAATGCCGCCACCTGGCCGCCGATGCGGCGTACCCGGGTCAGCAGCTGTTTCCGGTTCTTGTGTACATGTGCCATGGGCATATCGTATACCCTACGGGGGTATCCTTCCACTCATGAATGCCCCCATGCACCTGGACGCCCTCGCCGCCTCGCGCCGCCACGACCACCGTTTCGACGACGGCAATCCGCTGGCCGAACGCAATACCCGCCGCGCCATGTGGCTCACCGTCAGCATGATGTTCATCGAGATCTTCGGTGGCTGGTGGTTCAACTCAATGGCGGTGCTGGCCGATGGCTGGCACATGAGTTCGCACGCACTGGCGCTCGGCCTTTCGGTGTTCGCCTACCGCTGCGCCCGGCGCTATGCGCGCGACCCGCGCTTTGCCTTCGGCACCTGGAAGATCGAGATCCTGGCCGGTTACACCAGCGCCATCGCGCTGCTCGGCGTGGCCGCGCTGATGGCTGTGCAGTCGCTGCAACGGCTGTGGGTGCCCGCACCCATCCACTATGACGAAGCCATCCTCATCGCCGTGGTCGGCCTGGGCGTGAACCTGCTGTGCGCCTGGTGGCTGCACGACAGCCCGGGCCACGCCCACCACCATCACGGCCATGAGCATGGCCATGGGCATGGACACGACCATGACCACGACCACCACGACCACGGTCATTCCCATGGCCACGACCTCAATCTGCGCTCGGCCTACATGCACGTGCTGGCCGACGCTGCCACCTCGGTGCTGGCCATCGTCGCCCTGCTGGGCGGCAAGCTGTGGGGTGCCGCCTGGCTGGACCCGGTGATGGGCCTGGTTGGTGCGGTGCTGGTGACGGTGTGGGCGGTCGGCCTGCTGCGTGACAGTGGCCGCGTGCTGCTGGATGCGCAGATGGATGCACCGGTGGTGGCCGAGGTCCGCGAAGTGATCGAACAGGGCCCGTGGCCGGCGCGCCTGGCCGATCTGCACGTGTGGCAGGTGGGCCGCGGCAAGTACGCGGTGGCCGCCAGCGTGGTCACCAGCGATGCCGCACTGGATGCCGACCAGCTGCGCCAGGCCCTGGCCGTGCACGAGGAACTGGTGCACGTGACGCTGGAGATTCACCGAACGGCGTGATGCGGCTGCTCCGGCTTTTGTAGAGTCGAGCTTGCTCGACTGCTCCTGCCCGAAGCCGAAGCAGTCGAGCATGGCTCGACTCTACAAAACCAAAAGCCCAGGCAGCCGAGCATGGGCTCGGCGCTACAACCGCGGTCGCCTACAGCTTCAACAGCATCCCGAACAGATAAAGCTTCAACGGCAGCGCGCTCAACACCGCGCCGCCGATGCCCAGCCACGCGTAGCGCTCATCGCGCGCCCGCGCCGCCACGGCCAGTCCCAGCCCCACCACCGCCGAGGCCAGCGCCCCCACGCTCAGCCCGGCGGCCGGTGCGCTGCCACCCGACGCCAGCGCCGCCAGCCAGCCTGCGCCCCACCCGGCCAGCAGCCCCAGCCAGCTTGCCAGCCCGCACCACGGTGCTTTGCCCTGTGCCATTCCGACTCCCCGGTTCTTGCCGAATTTCTGTACGGGCCATGCCCGCGTGCGTCCTACACTAGCCGCACCTGCCCCATCGGGACATCCCATGCACGCGCTGCGCCTGCTGTTGCCCGGTGTCCTTCTGCTGCTGGCGGCCTGTTCCGGCGGCCCCCATCTGCCGTTCTCCTCCGATCCCCTGCAGGGCTGCTTCGCCACCAGCGCGCGCAAGCCGGCCGAGTTCCGCATCGACAAGGAAGGCGGCCAGTACGTCGTCTCCTTTGAACGTGACGGCCGTTGGCAGCGCGAACCCAATGCGCTTACCCAGGCCAGCCGCAGCGACATCGCCCGCTACTTCCGCGACGATGCCGACCAGATCGACAGCGCGCTCATCCGCAGCGCCGGCGGCTTCGGCCTGTTTCACACCAAGGCAGGCGCTTCGTTGAAGGCCAAGGCCGGCGACAGCGACTACATGGCCCTGCTGCTGATCGGCGCCGGGCCGGTGTATGCGGTGAAGTGCGAGTGATCTGCAAGTTTTCTCATTGCTTGGCGCCACCGCTGACCCGAGGCTGGCCACTTTTGGGGCCTCGCCATGCTGCTGTCGCTGCTGCTTGCCGTTGTGCCGGTCACCACCATCGGTGCCTATGACGAAGTCCAACAGACCGACGATGGACGCACGCTGGTGCTACGCACCATCGACTGGGAAACAGAGGACGGGGAGCGCACCCGGGTAACCGTGCACTGGCTGCTGCTGGACGACGGCAGCATGATGTATGAGTACGCGCGGCAACCGCCGGCCACCCAGGCCGTGCATCGCCGGGCCTGTGCGCTGGCAGGGGGCACGCCCTCCACCGGCGTCAGTTTCCTGGCCGGCCCGGGCACCACGCACGGCTTCGGCTGCACCGGCCTGCCCTAGCGGGTACCATGCCTTCCCCGCCCAGCCCCGGTACCCGCCGTGCCCCATTACACCGGCCCCCTGCTCACCCGCGACAGCGCCGACGCCCTGCGCCGCGCGCACGACAAGGGCGCAACCGACTGGCAAGGCTCGCTCGACCTGGGCCGCAGCGAGGAAGCGGTCACGCTGGACGCCGAGGGCTTCAGCGTCCGCAGCCAGCACTACCCTTGGCCGGGCAAGCTGAAGGACCGCACGCTGTATTACTGGGACGGCGAGGACTTCGCACCGATCTCGCGCTACAGCGGCTCGCTCATCAAGCTGGTGCCTACCGAATGGGGCGCACCCACCTTCGAGATCGATGGCATCAAGATGCTGCCGACCTCCAAGCTGTCACCCTTCGAGGACGCGCGCCGCAAGGTCGAGCTGGTCGCCCCGGCCGGCAAGTCCATCCTCGATACCTGTGGCGGCCTGGGCTACTTCGCTGCCTGCGCGCTGGAAGCGGGTGTCGGCCAGATCCGTTCCTTTGAAAAGAATGCGGACGTGATGTGGCTGCGTACGCTCAACCCGTGGTCGCCCGACCCGGACTCGGCGGCCGCCGGTGGCAGGCTGCACTTCGGCCAGGGCGATGTCTCCCAGCAGATCGAACAGGTGCCCAGCAACAGCGTCGATGCCATCCTGCACGACCCGCCGCGCTTCGGCATTGCCGGCGAACTGTACTCGCAGGCGTTCTACGATCATCTGGCCCGCGTCATCCGTAAGGGCGGCCGCCTGTTCCACTACACCGGCGCGCCGAACAAGCTGACCAGCGGCCGCGACGTACCGCGCGAAGTAGCCAAGCGGCTGGAAAAGGCCGGCTTCAAGGCCGAGCTGGCGCTGGACGGCGTGCTGGCCGTCAAGCGCTGACGCACACGCGCTGGCCTACTCGTAATCCACCTTGGCCAGCGTCTTCACCCACTGCGGCACTTCCGGCTCCTTACCGTAGTATTCCTTCGGCTTCTTTTCGGCCATCGCCCAACGGTGCAGCCAGCTGGGGCCATAGCGCCCGTCATAGCCCTCGGTACCACGCGCATACGCCGGGTCGCGCACTGCCTCCTCCAGCGAAACGAAGCGGTAGCCGCGCCGCTTGGTCGCGGCCACCAGCTCGGCGAAGGTCGCTGCATTCAGCTCGTTGGCATGCATCAGCCACACCTGCGGCAGCGCGTAGCCCAGCAACGCCTGCGACTGCTGTTCGTAGTAGTCCAGCTTGTTCAGCATGTACGGCACATAGCCCTTGCGCAGGCGCGCCAGCGTCACATCGCGTTCGGGTGAATCCGGCTGCTCGTTCATCACGTTGGCGTAAGCGAAGGCCCACACCCACTCGCCGTTGTCGACGGTCACCGGCGCAATGCGGTAGCCGTGTTCGGCGAAGAACGCGTCCATCACCGCGCGATCCTGCGGCGTGCGGCCGGCGCGCAGGTACGGGTGGCGCATCCACTGCGGCACCTGGCCACGCTCAGCCAGCAGCGGCTTCAGCACTTCTTCGCCGCGCAGGAAATCCTGCTGGAAGGCGGGCACGCCCTTGGCGTTCAGGTCCATGTGCGACCAGGTGTGGTTGCCCAGCTCATAGCCGGCATCGCGCCAGTCGCGCAGCATCTGCACGCGCGCCGGCTGCACCACGCCGTCCACTTCCAGCTTGTTGCCGTTGACGAAGCCGACCACCGGCACACCGGCCTGGTGCAGCTGCGCCAGCAGCGCCTCGTGGCGCGCCTGCAGGTCGGCCGGCACGATTTCGTCCAGGCGCGCCCACGGCAGGTCATCGATGGTCACCGCAATACGGCGGTCCACTTCACCCGCCTGCGCCACCAGCGAGAGCAGCAGCAGCGGCACGGCACGCAGCAACGAACGCATCGGCAGATCCTTGTTCCGGCAGGAACGGCCACTCTACCTGCCCGTGGCCCGATGCAGCCAGCCGCCTCGACCGGCGCCGCTTCAACCCGCGATGTAGCGCGGCGGCACGTGCGCGGTCAGCCACACACCGTTGGCCGACTGGTAGAAGCTGAGGCCATCAGCATGCATGCGCCCCGCATCCACGCTGAGGATCACCGGCGTGCCGCGGCGCGAGCCGACCTGGAAGGCGGTGGCGCGGTCCGGCGACAAGTGCACATGCTGGCGCTCACCCGGGCGCAGGCCCTCGCTGGCAATCGCTTCGAGGAAACGCGGCACGGTGCCGTGGTACAGCCACGGCGGCGGCTCCAGCACCGTCAGGCCGAGGTCCACCGCGATCGAGTGGCCCTGGCTGGCGCGGATACGCTGGCCATCGTCGCTGATCGCAAAGCGCTGCTTGTCGTTGTCACGCACCAGCTGCTGCAGCGCATCGCGGTCCAGCCGCACGCCATGCGCGGGCAACCTCGCCAGCAGGTCATCGATGTCGGCCCATCCCTGTGCATCCAGCGGCAGGCCGATCTTCTGCGGTTCATGCCGCAGCACCAGGCTCAGGAACTTGCTGGCCCGTACGAATGAAATGTCCTTTTCCATCGGCATAGCGTGACGTACGCGGGCCACTTACGCCAGCGCCCACGCACGAGCTCACTCCGGCGCAGGCATCGGCAGCGCGCGCCACAGCCACACGCCAATCACCGTCGCGGCCAGCAGCACGCCACACAGCACGATGGCCAGTGCATCCGGCGCCTGCGGTACCAGCAGGCCGGCATCGGACAGCATCTGCGGCAGCGTGCGGTGCGCCGGCAACATCGCCGCCGCTTCCCGCGCCATTGGCTCGGCCATGCACACCGTCGGCAACGCACTGACCAGCCCCGCCCATACCTGCTCGTACAGGCGCAGCAGCAACACGGCCAGCGCACTCGCCAGCAGATGCAGGCCCAGCAGCCCCCAGACGCTGCGCCGATACAGGCCCCGCACCTGCTGCAGCCAATGCAGGCTGACCACCACCGTGCCCAGCAGCGAGCACAGCAGTGCACTCACCACGACCCAGCACACCGGCTGCCAGTCATCCAGCGCACCGGCGCGGGCCAGCAGATGTTCGGCCGCCTGCATGCGCGCCATCGGGTCGCCGCCACCGCAGGACAGCAGCAGCGGCAGTTCGATGGGCTCCAGCAGCAGGTCCAGGCGGTGGTGGAAGTAGCCCACCGCCAGCGCCACCGATGCCAGCGCCAGGCCGTGCAGCAAGAACAGCATCAGTCCCGCGCCAAAGAAGCGCCGAAGGCGGGCGGTCGTGGGCGTCATGCAGTGCATCCCGGCAAAGGTTGCGCATCCTAGCGATGTCACGCCGCGCTGTCGGCAGGCAGATGCGACACCGCCGGGTGGATGCGCGATCATGTGCAGCCCATCGGAACGCGCACAGGAGTGCCGCCAGTGCTGGAGCTGTACCTGTTCGTGCACCTTGCCCTGCCACTGCTGGTAGCTGCAGGCGTCGGCTGGCTGGTCGCCCGCGTCATCAACACGCGCCTTTCGCGTCTACCGCCGCGCGACGTGCCGCTGCCCGAATACAGCCTGTTGCCCAGCCCTGCGGCGCAGCGGCGCTACCGACGCCTGCGCAAGCGCCGCCCCAACCTGCGCAGCATCAAGCTGCAACCAACGATTCCACGCAGCTGGGTCGCCATGGCCGCCGTGGTGCTTATCGGCAGCGTCGTAGCCTGCACGCTGCTGATGCCCAACGGCGCGCGGTTCCAGGTGATGGTGGAGAGCCTGCTCGGCTACCCGTCCACCGTCGTGGAGGTGCAGATACCCGAAGCACGCCAGCAGGCGCTGCTGCAGGCCTGGGCACCGGTGCTGCAGCAGACCGCTCGGCCGATCGTCATGCGCTACCGCGTGGTGCGCACGGCGGGCATGACCGAGGTACGCGACGTGCTGCCGGTGCAGGTGCGTCGGCGCGGAGCAGTGCTGCAGATCGCTACCGCCCAGCCGCTGGACGCAGGCGCACTACGCCAAGCCCTGCAGGACTGCATGCCGCTGCCACCGGCGACGATCAGCCTGCACGAACGCCACGTGGCGCCCTGGCGCGAAGCCGGTTGGCAAGCGCTGGCACCAGCGCACGCGGCTGAGTGATGGCTCAGCCGCGCGGCAGTTTCGCCGCCCACATGTTGTCGACCAGGTTCGGGTAGCGCCGCCCGTTCTCCTCCGCGCGTTGCCGCGCGGCGGCCTTCTGCGCATCCGACAGGGGCTGCTTCTTCTGCCCCTTCGGGTTGGGCTTCTTCCACGGGGGCGTGCGTACGGTGGCCATGGCGGCAGTATGCCCGTGCCGGCTTACTTCTTCAGGAAGTTCAGCAGCGCCAGGTTGAAGTCATCGGCGTGGCTGGTGTTGCAGCCATGCGGCGCGCCCTTCAGCGTCACCACCTCGCTGCCCGACACCGCGCGATGGGTGCGCTCGCCCGAGCCCTCAAACGGCACGATGGCATCGCTGTCGCCATGCAGCACCAGGGTCGGCACGCTCACCTTCTTCAGGTCAGCGCGGAAGTCCGTCGTGGCGAAGGCCTTCATGCAGCCCAGCGCGGCGGTCTGGTCGGACTGGTGGCACAGCGCGATCGCCGCTTGGCGCTCGTCCTCGGTCACCATCAGCTTGCCGTTGGCGCTGAAAAAATCGCGGGTGAAGCCATCGAAGAACGCTTCGCGATCCTTTTCCAGGCCACCGCGCATCTCGTCGGCCTTGTCCTGGGTCAGCGGGCCTTCGGGGTTGTCCAGGCTCTGCAGCAGGTACGGCGGCACCGCGGCGGCGAACACCACGCTGTGCAGGCGGCCCTCGCCGTGGTTGGCCACGTAGCGCGCCACCTCGCCACCGCCCATCGAGAAACCAACCAGGGTGACGTCCTTCAGATCGCGCTCTTCGATCACCGCGGCCAGATCGGCGGCCAGGGTGTCGTAGTCATAGCCGGACGACGGCTTTTCCGAGCGGCCGAACCCGCGTCGGTCGTAGCTGATCACGCGGTAACCGGCATCACGCAGGATCGGCACCTGGGCCTTCCATGCTTCGGCCGACAGCGGCCAGCCATGAATGAGGATGACCGGGCGGCCGGTACCGCCGGTGTCTTCAACGTGCAGACGGATGGAAGGGGCAGTCATGGCAGCTCCTGTGGGGAAGGAGGCACCTATCCTGGGCAGGCCCACCGATAGCCGCCGTGAGGGAATCGGCCCCGGCCGTGACACCGCGTGCACGGGCGGCGCGGAGGTTGCCCTTGGTAGATGCCAACCTTGGTTGGCATGGCGCGCCAGAGACCGTTTCGTGCCAACCAAGGTTGGCACCTACCAGGAACGGCTTACCCGGGTCAGCATCCAGCAGCCATACCGGTGCGCGAAGGTGTACTGCTCGGCCTGCGCATCATCGCCCAGGCGCACCTGTTGCCCCCCGTCGGCGAGCGGCGTAATGGCTGGCGTCGCACGCAGCGTGGTCGCACGCAGCCGCCTGAAGCGGCGAGGGCCCGCCTCCCGGTTTAGTTCGGTTACGGCCTCGCCTTCGCCACTGGCGCCATACGCCGGCGCCTCGTATTCCAGCGGATCGCTCGTGTAGCGCACGCGCACGCGGTCATCGGCCAGATCAGTGAAATAGCGCAGGAACCGCGCGAAATCCCGCGAAGGACAACTCGGATCGGCATCGCCCACCGGCGGGCCTTGCGCCGCGTCCTGAGCCGCCACGCCCTGGCTGCAGGCCATCAGCAACGTCGCCAGCCAAGGTGCCAGCGTCCTGCCCTTCTGTTTCATCCCCATTCCCCCAATCCGCCTTCGTCCATTCATGGTCACTACGGACGCCATCCCCTGCGTCCCCCGCCCTACAGGCTAGCAACAAAGGCATTTCCGGCGCAGCCGCCGCCCGTTCTACACTTGGGGCCCCCACGCGTGGCCGCACGGAGCACAGCGATGACCCCTGACCATCCCGAATACAGCCTCCACCAGCAGATCCGCCAGGGCGTGGCGGCGCTGGACGAGAAGCACGGCCGTGCCTTCGACACGACCAGCGAGAACATGACCGCCAGCCTCACCGTGAAGGCGCGCGAACAGGGCCTGGAACGTGCCGACCACGTGGTGGTCAGCAACGCCACCGCGCAGCATCCGGCCGGCCACAACATCTTCGTGGTGCAGGGCGACCCGGCCAATCCGGCCCACCTGCGCGCGATGCTGCCCACCGCCGAAGCCGCACAGACCCCGGCCGAGCAGTCGCTGCAGAAGCTGGGCATCGCCCCGCAGCAGCCGGCCATGGGCCTGCAGCCGGAACAGCAGGCGCGCGAGCAGGAACAGCAGCAGAACCCCGCGCACCGCCTGGGCTGATCGTGCGGGCCGCTACACCATGCGCGGCCCGGACTGCTCCTGTACCTGGCGGTGCTGCTGCTCTTCCTGGGTACGCACCTGCGCCGCCTGCGTGAGCTGTTCGGCACGTTCGAACGAAGTGTCCGCCGGCGTCTGCGCCGCCACCGCGGTGGCCATGCTGGCACGCAGGTGCGCGGGGTCGTTGCGCTCGCTGGCGGCATCCGGCGTGCGGCCGGCCTCTGCATCCAGCCGGGCCACGCCCTGGTTGATCCGGTGCATGTCAAGGTAGTTGTCGCCTGTTTCATGCGGCTATTTGAGTTTTGGTCGCAGCCGTCACGATGCTGTCTTTCTCCGGATTCAGGGCAACCGCTTCGATCCGCTCCCAGTTCCGGGTCGGGCCGCTCCAGCGTGATGGATGGGCCTGGCGGGCCTGCTGATACAGCACATGGCGTGCCTGGAGGATGGCCACGTCCTGGCCGGCATGTCGTTGCGCTGGGCTGACGTAACCGATGCCACTATGGCGATGATCGTGGTTGTACCAATGCACGAAGATGGCCGTCCAGTGGCGCGCCGCCTCCAGGTCGGCAAAGCCCTTGTTCGGGAACTCGGGACGA
>NZ_JBNNHG010000017.1:0-43336 GCF_050268705.1 Stenotrophomonas sp. NPDC077659
CACCTGCCGCTGGTGGGCGGTGATGGCGAGGGCGCCGAAATGGCCTACACGCTGGCCGCGCAGGCCGATACCCAGGTGTTTGCCGGCCTGCTGACGACCGGCTTCTGCCCTGACCACAGCCACGAGCGCATGGTCTGCGGCGATGGCGTGACGCACAACCGGCTGCAGCCGACCGAACTGAATTTTCCGTGGCTGAGTGCGGCCGGTGGCAATGGCTGCAAGGCCGGCCAGGCCAGCGCGTTCGTGCAGCAGGTGGCGATGGCCCGTGAATTCAAGCGCACCACACGTGGCGATGCCTCACCGGGCCTGGTGGCGGCCGCGCGGGTGATGGGGGCTCAGGTGGGCGTGAGTCTGGCACCGCCGCCGACCGCACTGAAGGGCCTGCCGGTGGTGGAAGTGCCGGCCAGCGGCAACGGTGGCAGGCTGGCGATCTTCGTCTCCGGTGATGGCGGCTGGGCCGGTCTGGACAAGAACGTCGCCGCCTCGCTGAGCGAGCAGGGCGTTGCCGTGGTCGGCATCGATTCGCTGCGCTACTTCTGGAGCGAGCGCACGCCGAAGGGCTTTGCCGAAGACCTGCAGAAAATCATCGACCACTACAAGCAGCAATGGCACCGCGACAAGGTCATGTTGATCGGTTTCTCGCAGGGCGCCGACGTGCTGCCGGCCTCCATCAACCAGCTGCCGCCGGCCACCCGCGATGCGCTGGATCGTATCGTGCTGCTGTCGGTGGGCCGGAAGGCCGATTTCGAGTTCCACGTCAGCAACTGGCTGGGCGGTGGAGGGGGTGGTCTGCCGATCGCGCCGGAAGTGGCCAGGCTGCCGGCAGCCAAGACCCTGTGTGTGTACGGTAAGGATGACGAAGACGCGCTGTGCCCGGATCTGCCGGCCAACGACGGTGTGCAGAAGATGAAGCTGCCCGGCGACCATCACTTCAACGGTGATTATGATCGGTTGGCTGACGTGATCCTCAAGGGTGGCGCCTGACCCGTAGCGCCGGGCCATGCCCGGCGGAGAGCGTGCGAACCAACGGTTCGCACCCACCCGGGGGAGAGAGTTCGCACCCACCCGGGGGAGAGAGTTCGCACCCACCCGGGGGAGTTCGCACCTACCGGGGCGGGGGCGAACCCTTCAGGTAGCGCCGGGCCATGCCCGGCGGAACAGCCCGGTCACCCGCGGCGCGGGTCCAGTGAAATCAGCCGCGTGGCATCCAGCAGCGCCGCCGGCAGATGCATGCCGCCGGGTGCGGCCAGATAACGCGGGCGCCACTGCGGATCGAACTTCGACTTGAAGCGGCGCAGGCCGCTGAAGCCGTAGAAGCGCTCGCCATGCCGTGCCAGCAGCCCGGCCAAGCGGTTCCAGCGGCCGGCCAGACGGTGCTGGGCCAGCCCGGACAACGGCGCCATGCCCAGCGAGAAACGCGCATAACCCTGCGCACGGCCCCATAGGAACAGTTCGATGAACAGGAAATCCATCGTGCCTTTCGGTGCCTCGTTGACGTGGCGCATCAGGTCCACCGACAGTTCGGCACCGGCCGGTGCCTGCCACAGGTTGGCGAAGGCCACGATCTCTCCTTCGGCCTCGACCAGCGCCACCGGGAAGCGCATCAGGTAAACCGGATCGAAGCTGCCCAGCGAGAAGCCTTTTTCGTCACCCGCCTTGTCTTCAAGCCAGGCATTGGAAATGGCGTGCAGGCGCGGCAGCAGATCGGGAATCTCCTCCACCGGTGCCACGCGGAATGAAAGATGGCTGCGCTTGCCGCGGTTCCAGGCCTGGCGCAGGTCGGCGCGCTCGCGACCTTCCAGGCCGAAATCGTGCAGCGGCACAATGGCTTCCTCGCCCAGCTTGACCAGGCCCAGACCGAGGTCCAGATAGGTCTGCCAGTAGGCCTCACCCACCTGGTAGAACACCGGGCGCAGGCCCAGGCGATCAGCTTCCTCGCGGAAACGCCAGATCAGTGCGCGCGCGACCTCGGGCGGGCCGACCGGATCACCCATCGCGATCAGTGAGCCACCGTAGCGCTGCATCATCACAAAGCCCTGTTGCGCTTCGTCGCGCAGCACCGCCTTGTCGGCGGTCAGCACCAGGCAGGCCTGGGTGTCGGTGGCGCCGGCCAGCACCGGTGCCAGCGCCCGCAGCGTTGCCTCGTCGGCGGGCGGCAGCGGGCTGCGCGTGCTGTGCAGCAGGCGCGCCAGACCGAACATCACCAGCGCGATGGCCACCACCAGCAATGCGCGCAGGGCACGTGGCGCATTGCCGGACACCGCGAACTGCCACCACAGTTCGTTCTGGTATTCGACATGGCTGTAGGTGAAAAACAGCAGCCAGGTAACGGCCACCAGCACCAGCCCGAGGTTGCGCAGCCACGGCCACGACCAGGCTTCATCCAGCAGGGCGCCCTGGCGATAGAACTCGCGGCGCGCGGCCCACAACGCCATCGCCGCCAGCACCGCAGAGAACGCGATCAGCAGTTGGCCACCGCGCAGCCACAAGGGCACGGGCGTGATCACGCACACCGCCATCGCCAGCACCCACGCGGCATGGCTGCGCCGCGCCAGGCCCTGGCCGATCAACAGCAGGGCGACACCGCCGAGGCTGCCGATCAGGTGCGAGGTTTCCAGGATGGGCAGCGAGGCATTGAGCAGATGGCGGCGCGGCGTCGGCAGCGTGCCGTCGATGACCAATGCCGCGCCGATGCTGAACACCGCCAGCGCGATGATCTGAGGCAGCCACGGGCGCAGCGCATGCCAGCCGGCGCGGGTTGCCCCGGCGCTGGCCTGCAGTGGCTGGCGCAGCGCCGGGGCGAGAGCGAGCAGGGTGGCCAGCAGCAGCGGCAGCACGTAATAGGTCACACGGTAGATCAGTGCAGCGGCGAGAACGGCGGCCGGTGCCACCTGCGGCAGCAGCTTCAGCAGGCTCCACTCGAACACACCCAGCCCGGCCGGCACCGTCGACACCAGACCGGCCAGCACGGCCACCAGGTACAGACCGACGAAGCCGGGCAGGCCGGTGGGCGTGGAGTCGGGCAGCAGCACGTAGAACGCGGCACTGGCCAGCACCAGTTCGATGACGCTGAGTACGGTGACGCCGAGCATGGTGCGGCGGTCGGGCAGCCACAGGCCATGGCCGAAGATGTGGAACTGGCGCCCGTCACGGCCCACCAGCAATACGGTGGCGGCGTAGGCCAGCAGCGCCAGGATGCCCACCACGCGCACGGCTGCAGGGTCCAGCGGCAGAGCCAGCGCAGCGGCAGCCGGTTCCATGCACAGGGCCACGCCGATCAGCAGCCACGCGCCGAACACGAAGCCCAGCGTGCTCATCAACACCACCTGGCCGATCTGCGCCAGATCCAGCCCGGCGCTGCGGTAGCCGCGCAGGCGCACGGCGCCACCGGTCAGTGCTGCAAAGCCGACGGTCTGGCCCAGCGTGTGGGCGAGAAAGGCGGTGATGCCCACGCGTGCGGGGTGCACGCGGATGCCGCTGCGGCGCAGGCCGATGGCATCAAAGCCGATCAGGCAGGCGTAGCTGGCCAGGCCCAGCAGTACGGTGAGCGCGATCTGCGCGCCGCTGAGCTTGTGGAAGGCTTCGCGGATGGCGCGGTAGCCATGCTCGTCGAACTCACCGGCCAGCCCGTGCAGGGCCAGCGACAGGATCACGAGCGGAACGACGATGGTCAGGACCCGCTTCCATGCGGGGGTATGCGAAGCGGTGGAGGGGTCGTTGGCTGGGGTCATCGGCGCAAGGGTGCGGCAGCGGGGGCGAGGGTGGTGTCAACGTGAACGTGGCGCATCGTGCGCCTGTCGCTGGCGTTTGACCAGCACCGGCACTGTGCGGCGATTGGCGGCAGCGATCCGCCATGGCAGAGGCCACATTTTCCTGCGCGGCTGGGTGAGAATGAGGCTCTGTCCACCCTGCAGGAGCCACGCCCATGATGGAGCGTTACGACGTCGGACCGCGCATGTCCGAGATGACCGTGCACAACAAGGTTGCCTATCTCTCCGGCCAGATTCCGGAAGACACCAGCCAGGACATCACCGGGCAGACCCGGCAGGTGCTGGCCGAGATCGACAAGCTGCTGGCGCTGGTGGCCAGTGATCGCCAGCACGTGCTGCGTGCGGAAGTGTTCCTGGCCGACATTGCCGATTTCGACGGCATGAACAAGGCGTGGGATGAGTGGGTGGTGGACGGTGCGACCCCGGCACGCGCGACGTTCGAAGCGAAGCTGGCGCACGCCGAGTGGAAGGTCGAGATCGTGATCACGGCGGCCGTGCCGTAAAGCGGAACCGCGTGAAGCGGGGTCAGAGCCCTTTCCTGCGGAAAGGAATCCGACCCCAATCCACCCGTTACCGTGGCACGAGGTCGATGCAGTCCACCGGGCACGGGGGAATGCACAGCTCGCAGCCGGTGCACAGGTCGGCAATGACCGTGTGCATGTACTTGGCTCCGCCGACGATGGCATCCACCGGGCAGGCCTGGATGCACTTGGTGCAGCCGATGCAGTCGGCTTCGACAATCACTGCTACCTGCGCGGGCTTGTGGTCGCCGCGTGTGCGGTCGAACGGCAGAGCCGGCACGCCCAGCACCTGCGCCAGCGCCCGTGCGC
Source organism: Stenotrophomonas sp. NPDC077659 (assembly GCF_050268705.1). Taxonomy (NCBI): domain Bacteria; kingdom Pseudomonadati; phylum Pseudomonadota; class Gammaproteobacteria; order Lysobacterales; family Lysobacteraceae; genus Stenotrophomonas; species Stenotrophomonas sp. NPDC077659. The sequence continues at coordinate 4,601 of NZ_JBNNHG010000017.1, forward strand.
CGGCATCGCCACCGGGGGGGCAGCGGTCGACGCCCGCTTCGCCGCGTGCCATCGCCTGTGCATACGGGCGGCAGCCGTCATAGCCGCATTGCCCACATTGGGTCTGCGGCAGCAGGCGGTCCAGGCGTTCGGTCAGGGGCGGAATCAGGCTCATGCGTGGCGAAGGCTGCGCGTTGGTTACTTCAGGGGTTTGCCGCGGTACCAGCGCTCGTGGGCGAGGTCCAGCATCGGGCGGTCTTCGTAGCTGTCACCGTAGGCATGGATGCGCAGGTAACGCGACAGGTCAAACTGGCGGCGGATGTGCTCGACCTTGCGCGGGGCGCAGTCGCCGCCCGCATAGCGCCCGGTCAGACGGCCATCCTGGCTTTCCAGGCGGTTGCAGATCAACTGCAGACCCAGCTGTTCACACCACGGCCGCAGGTAGAGGTCCAACGAACCGGACACGATCACCACGGTGTGCTGTTGTTCCTTGTGCCAGCGGATCTGCTCCAGCATCTGCGGGCGCATCACCTCGGGCAGCACGTCACGCGCGAAACCGGCCGCCAGCGTGGCGATGTCATCGGCATGGCGTTGGCTGAAGGTGAGGCGGGTGACGCGGGCGCGGATGCGCTCGGCGGAAATGATGCGCAGGCGGTAGGCCAGCAGCCAGGGGCCGACTTTCCACCATGCCCGCGCCAGCTGCTCGGGTGTGGCCACGCGGCGCAGGAAGCGGCCATAGGTATCGCAGGTGGTGACGGTGTGGTCGAAATCGAACAGCGCCAGTTCCATCCTGCTCTCTCCCATGGCGATGCGTTCCGTGGCGGTCTGCCTGAAGGGGCGCGGCGGGGGCCGCGCCCGCACGGCATCAGCGGACCGGCATGCCCGGCTGCGCGCCGCTGTCGGCGTCGAGCAGGGCCAGCGCGCCACCGTCGAAACCGGCCGACAGGATCATGCCTTCGCTCAGGCCGAAGCGCATCTTGCGCGGGGCCAGGTTGGCGATGAACACCACGCTGCGGCCGACCAGCGCTTCCGGCTCGCCGTAGCTGGCGCGGATGCCGGAGAAGATCTGGCGCTTGCCCAGATCGCCGGCATCCAGCTCGAAGCGCAGCAGCTTGTCCGAGCCTTCCACGAACTCGCACACCAGCACCTTGCCGATGCGCAGGTCGAGCTTGGCGAAATCATCGATGCCGATGCAGGCCGGTGCGTCGGCGCTCTTTGCTTCGTCCTTGGCCGGGGCAGCCGGCTTCACGGCTTCGGTCCTGGCGGCGGGGGCGGCAGCGGCGGCCGGCTGCAGGGTGTCCTTGGAGGCGTCGATCATGGCGTCAATCTTCTTCGGGTCGATACGGGTGAACAGCGGGGTGTATTCGGAAATGCGGTGGCCCAGCAGCGGCTGCGCCAAGGCGGTCCAGTCGTTCACCGGCGCGGCCAGGAAGGCCTCGGCCTGCGCGGCGGTGGCCGGCAGCACCGGCTTCAGCGCGGTGACCAGCACGCGGAACAGGTTCAGGCCCTGGCTGCACACCGCCTGCAGCTGCGCGTCGGCGCCTTCCTGCTTGGCGATGACCCACGGCTTGACCTCGTCGATGTAGCGGTTGGCTTCGTCGGCCAGGGTCATGGTCAGGCGGATGGCAGCAGCCGGGTCGTTGCGCTCGTAGGCTTCACGGATCGGCGCCAGGCCATCGACGAAGCGCTGGTACTGCGTGGCGTCGGGCAGCTGCGCGGCCAGCAGGCCATCGAAGCGCTTGCTGATGAAGCCGGCGCAGCGGCTGGCCAGGTTGACGAACTTGCCGACCAGATCGGCGTTCACGCGCGCCACGAAATCGCCCAGGTTCAGGTCGAGGTCGTCCACGCCGCCGCTGGTCTTGGCCGCGTAGTAGTAACGCAGGGCTTCCGGTTCCAGGCCGGCGTCGAGGAAGGTGCGCGCCATCACGAAGGTGCCGCGCGACTTGCTCATCTTCGCGCCATCGACCATCAGGTAGCCATTGACGTGCAGGCGGGTGGGCGCGCGGTGGCCGGTGCCGTGCAGCACGGCCGGCCAGAACAGGCCGTGGAAGTTGACGATGTCCTTGCCGATGAAGTGGTGCAGTTCGGTGCTGGTGCCTTCGCGCAGGTGCGACTCGAAGTCCTCGCCGAGCGCGCCGCACAGGGTCTGGAAGCTGGACAGGTAGCCGATCGGCGCATCCAGCCAGACGTAGAAGTACTTGCCCGGCTGGCCGGGGATCTCGAAACCGAAGTACGGCGCATCGCGCGAGATGTCCCACGCGCGCAGGCCACCGTCGGCGTCCAGCCATTCCATCAGCTTGGCCTTCACCCCGGGCAGGGCGACATCGCCGGCCAGCCAGCTGCGCAGGAAGCTTTCGAAACGGCCGACCTCGAAGAAGAAGTGTTCCGAATCGCGGATTTCCGGCGTGGCGCCGGAGATCACCGACTTCGGCTCCTTCAGGTCGGTTGGGTTGTAGGTAGCGCCGCACACTTCGCAGTTGTCGCCGTACTGGTCGGCGCTGCCGCAGTTGGGGCAGATGCCCTTGATGTAGCGGTCGGGCAGGAACATGCCCTTGGCCGGGTCGTAGAACTGCGCCACCGAGCGGCGGCTGATGTGGCCGGCCGCTTCCAGCTTCAGGTAGAACTGCTCGGTCAGCGCCTTGTTGGCCGCCGAGTTCGTCGAGTCGTAGTGGTCGAAGGCCACGCCGAACGCGGCGAAATCGCGTTCATGGCCGGCCTGGATGTTGGCGATGAAGGTTTCCGGGGTGACCCCGGCCTTTTCCGCCGCCAGCATGATGGGCGTGCCGTGGGTGTCGTCGGCGCAGACGAACCAGGCCTTGCCGCCGCTCATTCGCCGCGCGCGCACCCAGATGTCAGCCTGGATGTAGCCGACCAGATGGCCCAGGTGCAGCGGGCCGTTGGCGTAGGGCAGGGCGGTGGTGACGAGCGCGGTACGGGTCATGGTCGCGGGGTGCAGCCGAGGGGAACCGCAGAGTATCGCATGCCTGCAACGAGGTGACCCGGCCGCGGCCGGGTCACGGGGGTACGGCGCGGGCCGGGAGCGTTACTCGCGGACCCAGGTCTGGGTGCGGCAGATGAAGGCGATGCAGCCGGACACGTCCAGCTTGCCGCCGCCCGGCTGCAGCTCCAGCTTGGACTTGTAGGTCTTGCCATTGGCCGGGTCGAGGATGGTACCGCCGGACCACTTGCTGTGGCTGCCCTTGTCCTGGGACAGGTTCCAGAGGATGGTCATGCCCTTCACCGGCTTGTTCCTGTTGGCGCCTTCGCAGCCGTCGCAGACCGGGTTTGGACCCTTGTCCGAGTGCAGGATCTCGACGACCTTGCCGGTGAGCCCGCCGTTGGCGGCCTGGCTGATTTCCACGATCGACTTCACCTTGCCGGTCTTGTCGTCGATGGTCTTCCAGCGGCCGGCGGCGCTGTCGGCGGCCTGGGCCGACAGGGCGGCCAGGCACAGCGGCAGTGCCAGCAACAGGGTCTTGAAGGTCTTGCGCATGGTCCCCTCCCAGGGTTCATTCCGGCACGGCGCCGGTACAGGGCGACTGTATACCCATTCGGCGGGGTATGGGGAAGGGGGGGCTTTGCAGGGCTTGCAGCCCTGCACCTGCGGTAGTGCCGGCCGCTGGCCGGCAACCTCCAGAGCAAGAGCGGCATTCCGTGGGATGGCAGGGGCGGTGTGGGATTGCAGGACACGCCGTAAATCCATCCCTGAAGTGACCCCCTAAAGTTGGACAGTTGGGGGATCAGACGGCCTCGTACAGCTCCAGCGGCAGCTCGTCGGGGTCGGCGAAGAAGGTGAAGCGCGCGCCGGTGTATTCGTCCACGCGGATCGGTTCACAGGCCACGCCGCACTCGGCCAGGTGCTGGATGAACGGTTCCAGCGCAGCCACCCGGAAGGCCAGGTGGCGCAGGCCCTGGGCTTCGGGGCGGCTGGGGCGCGATGGTGGAGCGGGGAAGGAGAACAGTTCCAGCTGGCCACCGTCGGGCAGGGCCAGGTCCAGCTTCCACGAGCCGCGCGCGGCGCGATGGTGCTCGGCCAGCACGCGCAGGCCGAGGATGCGCACGTAGAAATCCCTGGAACGTGCGTAGTCGCTGCAGATCAGTGCGGCATGGTGGATGCCCAGCAGGCTGCGGTTCGCTGCGCCGCTCATGGCGTGGGCGTGGCCGATGTCGAAGCTGGCTGATCCAGCCAGCGATCAACCTTGTGTGACAGCACGTCCAGCGGCATCGAGCCGTCCTTCAGCACTTCGGCGTGGAAGCGGCGCAGATCGAACGCGGCGCCCTGGCGGGCCTTGGCCTTGTCACGCAGTGCCAGGATCGTGCCCAGGCCTGCCACGTTCGACAGCGCCTGGCCGGGCTGGGCCATGATCCGTTCCACTTCGGCGTTGGCGTCGTCCTCGCTCATGTCCACGGTCTTCTGCAGATAGCTTGCTGCCTGCTGCTTGCTCCAGCCCTGCGCGTGTACGCCGGTGTCGGCCACCACGCGCGCTGCGCGCAGCAGGCGCGAGTACAGGTAGCCGATACGGTCGTAGGGGTCGTTGTAGACACCCAGGTCGTCGCCGAGGGTTTCGGCATACAGGCCCCAGCCTTCGATGAAGGCCAGATCACCGCCGAGACGGCGGAAACGCGGCAGCTTGGCCAGTTCCTGCTGCAGGCCCAGCTGCACGTGGTGGCCCGGGATGGCTTCATGCAGGTACTGCACCGGCACGCTCCAGCGCTTGCGGCTGGGCAGGTCGCGGGTGTTGATGTAGAGCACGCCCGGCTGTCCGGGCTGGCCGGGCTGGTAGGCGGCCGCGGCCGCAGTCAGTGCGCGCTCCGGCTCGACCGCGCGCACCTCCAGGCGATCCTTGGGCAGGGTGTCCAGGATCTGCGGCAGGCGCGCATCCACCTGCTGCTGCAGCTGGCGGTAGCGGGTGATCAGTGCGTTGGCATCGGCATACTGGAACTGGCGGTCGCTACGCATGTTCTTCAACAGCTTGGCCTGCGAACCGCGCAGTCTGTTGTCTTTCATCACCGTGGCGATCTGCGCGTTCAGTTCCTGCACGCGCTGCGTGCCCAGCGCGTGCAGCTGCGCGGCGGTCTGGTCGCTGGCGGTGGTCTGCACGATCAGGTTGGCGTACCAGGCCTGGCCATCTGGCAGGGCACCCAGGCCGCTGCTGCTGCGGGTGGCGGGCATGTATTCGGTGGCGATGAAGCCGCGCAGGGCGCGGTAGGCCGGCATGATGCGTAGTTCGATCATGCGCTTGTACTCGGCGCTGATGCGCGATTTTTCCTCGGCCGGGATGTCGCTCGGCATGGTCCTGATCGGCGACCAGAAGATGCTTTCCTCGGCGGTCGGGGTGATCACCGCGTCCAACTGCGGCAGCACCTTTTCCATCAGGTCACGCGGCTGCACCACGCCGGCCTTCATGCCCTGGCGCATGTTGTCGATGGCCTGGTTGAACAGATCGGGGATGCCCAGCGAGCGGCGCGACCAGGTGTCGTAATCCTTGATCGTGTTGAACGGCTGCGCGCCGGCACCGGCGCCGAGGATCGCCATGATGCTGCCGATGTTGTAGTACTGGCTGATCGGCATCATCCAGCTTGGGTAGCGCTCGGCGGCCAGCGATGCACGCGCATCGCGCACGAAGATCTCATAGCTGAGCAGGTCCTGGCCCTGCAGGCCGTCGCTGCCGACTTTCTCGACCTTGCCCAGCCACTCGGTGGTGAAATCGTGTGACTGCTGGCGCCATGCGGCCGACAGGATATTGGGCAGCTGGTCGTTGTAGCGGGCTTCGCCCTGGAAGGTGGCCTGCAGCGGATTCAGCCGCATCGAGGCGTCCCAGTATTCGTCGTACAGGCGCTCCAGCTGCACCTGCTTGGGCACGGCGCGGGCCGGTGCGACGGGGCGCGCGGCGGCGCGGCGTGCGGTGCTGCTGCGTGCCGGCGTGGCGCGTGTCGGCTTCGCCTTCGGCTTGGCGGCCTGCCGGGTCTGCGCGGCGGCGGGGCGGCTGGCCTTCTTCTTCGCTGCTTCGGCCGAGGGCACCGCACTGAACAGGAACAACGCGGCGATGGCGGCGGCCAGGGCGCGGGTGGGATACGGCATCAGGAGCTTCCGTGGAACACAGACCGTGGAGCTTGCACGATCCGGGCGCGTACGGCCAGCGTGAAGGCGCAGTCAGCTGGCTGCCGCTGGGGCTTCAGTCAGCCACCGCGTCCACCGCGAAGGCATCGCTGAGCAGACCGCTGCGGTTGCCTTACGGCCGTTCGCCGGCGCGGGTGAACGGAACGCTGGACGGAGCCACGGCGCCACCGGAAATGATGAAGCTCATCGCCTGGTCGACGGTCCAGTCGGTGGGGGTCAGCAGTTCCACCGGAACGATTTCCAGGTAGCCCGAGGTCGGGTTGGGCGTAGTTGGCACGTACACCGCCGCCAGCTCACGATCAGTGCCCTGTTCCTTGATGACCCGGGTGACCAGGCCGATGGACTTCATGTCACGATGCGGGAAATCGATGAGTACCACGCGCTGGGTACTGCCCGGCTCGGTCTGCAGCATGTCCAGCAGTTTCTTGGCGCTGTCGTAGATGATGCTGGCCAGCGGGATGCGCTTGATGACGGCGCCGACCCAGCGCAGCAGGCGCTGGCCGACCACGCGGCGGCTGGCCACGCCCACCGCCAGGATGACCAGCAGGGTCGCCAGCAGGGCGATGGTGTCCTGGATCCACTCGGCACGCACCCATCCCAGGTAATGCGGGAAGTTGGTCGCGATCTCTTCGGAGAGCGGCACCACCAGCGGGCTGGAAATGCCCGACAGCAGTACGAAGACAAACTTCACCACGACCCAGGTCAGCCAGATCGGCAGCAGGGTCAGCAGGCCGGTCAGGAACAGGCGCTGCAGGGAAGGGCGGGGGACCAGGGCGGGGGCTTCGAGCGACATCCGCGCATTGTAGCGGCCGCCGGTGCTCGTTTACGCTGGGCAGCCAGGCGGAGTGCCATACAGGGAAGGGACGCTGTGTTGAGGATTCTGCGCGGAGTAGGCTGGGCCCTGCTGGGGTTGCTGCTGCTGGTAGTCCTGCTGTGGACCCTGTCGCGGTTCTGGCCGCTGCCAGCGGCGCAGCGGGAACAGGTGCGCCTGCTGGAGGATGTGCGGCCGCTGCCGGGGAAGAATGGTTTCGCGCTGCTGTGGACGCTGCCCTTTGATGGGCTGGACCCGGCCCAGCGCGCGGCCGCGCTGGCGCAGGATGTGCGGCGCTTGCAGACCGGGGCCACGCCCGGCAATGAGGATTCGGCGCTGGCGGCTACGCACCCGGTGGTGAAGGTCGACAGGCAGGGTTACTGCCGGCCCACCGGCGAGCGCTGTCTGGCCAAGGTGCGCGCGGATGTGCAACGGTTCAGTGCCAGCCATGCCGGACATGAAGGCCTGCATGAACGCCTGGATGCGCTGGCCGATGCTGATCGCTTCGACACCCTGTTCCAGCCTGACGGTGTCACGTGGCTGTTCCCGATGCCGCGCTACCAGACCCTGATGGATGGCAGCGGCGTGCACGCGCTGGCCTTCGTGCAGGGCGATGTTCCTGCTGCGCTGGCCGGCAGCTGCCGTTCGGTGCAGCTGGGCAGGCGGTTGATGCGCGGTGGCAACACGCTGGTTGACAGCATGATCGGCGCCGCGGTGGTACGCACCAATGTGCACCTGTTGGCGGAGATGCTGTCGGAACTGCCGCCCGACCAGGTTTTGCCGGCGGCCTGTGAAAGCGCACTGCAACCGATGGAAATCGCCGGCCAGCGCCTGTGCAGGGCCATGCAGGGCGAGTTCGCGATGAGCAGGGCCGCCATCGACAGCTCGCTGCAGCAGACCGGCGCCGTGCTGATGCTGGGGCGCGAGCACACGCTTGGCCGCATGGCATCGAATCTGGGATGGGCATGTGACCCCGCCAATGACCGACTGTTGGCGGCCGACCAACCGCTGGTGGTCGGCCGCGTCGGCGGCTGGGAGTTCGGCTGCCTGTCCAACATGGTGGGATGCACGCTGAGCGACATCGCGGCACCGGCCTACCAGGACTATGCGGCGCGCAGCCAGGACGTGGCCGCGCTGCTGCGCCTGCTGGGGGCGCAGCGCTGGCTGCGGCTGCAGGCGGATGCGCCGCAGCAGGCCCTGCAGCGGCTGCCTGCGCAATGGCGGTCATCCACACGCACGCCGGTGCTGTCTGCCGATGGCACGCACCTGCAGGTGCCGCGGCGTGCGCGTGACATCGATGCCAAGGGCGAGTCGGTACTGTCGGTGCCGCTGTAGGTCAGGCCGCGTTGCCGCGTGCCTGCGGTTTCAGCCGTACGTAGACCTGCTTGCGCACGCGGGCGACGACCTCGCCGGAGGCATCGACCACGTCGTTGCTGAACCAGCGCAGGACTTTTTCGCCGTTGGCCGCCTCGCCGCGCAGTTCATCCAGTACCGCTTCGTCGATATGGAAGGCGGTGCGGACGGTGCCGCGGCCGGGCTTGAGGAATTCAATGGCGCCGGCGCGATCCCACACGTAGTAGTCGCGGCCCAGGGTATGCAGCAGGCCGAGCATCCAGAACGGATCGGTCATGGCGAACAGGCTGCCACCGAAGTGCGTGCCGACATAGTTGCGGTTCCAGGGGCGCATCCGCAGCTCCACCTCGATCTGCCGGTAGTCCGGGGTGATGCGGTTGACGTGGATGCCGGTGAACAGGAACGGCGGCCACAGATTGATGCCGAGGCGGAAGGTGCTGGCTTTCATCGGAGGCAGGGCGCAGGGGCGAGGAGTCGAGTCTAGCCATTCGCATGCGTATGGTGAACCCCTGCCGCCTGTTCGACGGCGCTGCGTTTTACCCTTCGTAGCGTCGAGCTAGCTCGACGGCTCTTCGCGCGGTGTCAGGAAAAAGCCAGTCGAGCAAGCTCGACGCTACGGGTCACCGCCCATGGCATACCCGTCGCGGCCGTTGTCCTTGGCGCGGTACAGGGCCGCGTCGGCACCTTCCACGAAGTGATGGGGTTGCAGCATGCCGTCGGGCACGCGGGTGTAGACGCCGATGGTGAGCGTGATGCCGGCAGCGCTCCCGTCGCCCGGGTGCGGCAGTGCACGTACGCAGGCAATGAGGTCTTCGATCACCTGGCGCGCACCGTCGGCCGGCGTGTCGGGCAGCACCAGGGCGAATTCGTCGCCACCGTAGCGTGCAGCGATGTCGCGCGGGCGGCGCGCGTGCGCGGCGATCAGCCGCGCCACGTCGCGCAGCACGCCGTCACCCACCTGATGCCCGTGCCGGTCGTTGTGCTGCTTGAAGTGGTCCACGTCGATCAGGGCCAGGCTCAGTGGCTTGCCGCTGCGCCGCGCGGCATTGCATTCCTCCTGCAGCGATTGTTCGAAACGCAGGCGGTTGCCCAGCCCGGTCAGCGCATCGCGGTTGGCCTGGCGGTGCCAGGCCGAGATGCGCCAGACCGCCCACACGACCAGCACCAGCAATACACCGAGCTGGGCGCTGGCCGGTGCCCACCACAGGTTGCCTGCGCGCAGCAGCATCCAGCTCAGCAGCGGTGCCAGCGGCAGCGCGCACAGGGCCGCCAACCACGGCAGGCGCAGCCCGAGCAGCAGCACGTACAGTGCCACCACCAGCCCGGACAGCAGATCCTGCACGACACGCGGTATCACCTTGATCTGTTTGTCCTGCAGCAGCATCGAAGCGATGTTGGCCTGGTACTCGCTGCCGCTCATCCAGTATTCGCGGGTGGTCGGTGTCAGCAGCCGCGGTGCGATGCCGCTGGCGGTCATGCCCACGACGATGCGGCGGCCGCGCAGCAGCGACGCGTCCACCTGGCCCTCGAGCACATCGGCATAGGACACCTGCGGCAGGCGCCCGGGCGGACCGGCATAGCGCACACGCACGTAGTCATCGCGCCGCCATTGATAGGGCGATTCCAGCGCCGGATCAGGGTCGGGCAGGCCATGCACGCGGTCGGCCGGAGTGTCGGCCAGGGCCAGTCCCAGGGCCGGCCAGTGCGCCTGGCCGATGCCCGCGCGCAGGTACACGCCGCGGGCAACGCCATCGCCATCGACTTCAACATCACTGTGGCCGATGGCCGCGGCGCTGGCGGCGATCAGCGGAATCGGCAGCAGTTCCTCGGCCAGGCGGTCGCCCGCTGCCGGCGCGGCCAGCACGGGCAACACCACGCGGCCATTGCGGCGGACGGCCGCGGCCAGCGCGGCATCCTGGCGCGCATCACCGCGATCCGGCTCGGACAGCATCAGGTCCAGCGCTACCCGCTCCGCGCCGGCATCGGTCAGCCGGTCCAGCAGGCGCGCATGCACCGAGCGTGGCCAAGGCCACTGGCCGATGCGCTGCAGGCTCTCTTCATCGATGGCTACGATCAGCACGCTGGGATCGGGCCGGTAGCCCCAGTCGCCCACCGTCAGATCGTAGGCGGCTTCGTCCTGCCGCCACAGCAGCTGCCCGTGGCTTACCACCGCCGTGGCTATGCTGGCCAGCAGGGCCAGCAGGATGCGGTGAGACCAAGGCAGCGGTAAGCGTCTCACAGCAGCAACCACAGCAGCAGCGCACCGCCACCGGCGCCGTAGCACAGCCGGCAGGGCAGTTTGACCTGCTGGGGTGGCGAGAACGGGCCGGCGTGGCCGTCGTCGTCGATGTACTGCACGCGCACGTGCAGGGGGCCGCGCCAAGGTCGCTTGAGGCTCACCTGTGGCTGCGCCAGCGTTTCATCCACCAGCGGCGCACGGAAGTCGCCGTGCCGGTCCACCTGCACGCGGTAGCGCTGGCCGTCGCTGCCCGCCTGCCAGCGCAAGGTCAGTTCGCGGTGGGCGGCGTCGGGCGGTTGCAGGCCCGGGTTGATCGGCTCATCGGTGAGCTGCAGGGGCAGGGCCTGGCCGAACGGCCCCTGCCGACCCTTGTCATCGCGTGAGGCCACCCGCCAGAAGTACTGGCCCGGCGGCAGCGGTGCGGCCAGACGCAGGGCGGTGCCGGTGCTGGCCTGCTGCTGCAGCGGGGCCAGGAAACGCGGTTCGTCGGCGATCTGCAGCACGCTGCTTCGGGCACCGGGTGCCTGGCTCCAGCGGAAGCGCGGCCGGTCGCTGTTGACGGTCTGGCCGTGCACTGGTGAGACCGTCAGTGGCGGTGGTGGCTGGTCGCTGACCAGGAAATCGGCACTGGCATCGAGGCCTTCCACGCCCTGCGCATCCACTGCGCGCAGCAGCAGGCGCAGCGCGCCGGGCGGCAGGTCGTCAATGATCAGCGAGGTGTCGGTGGTGGTGGCCGCGAACAGCAGGATCTCCGGTGTCGCCGCCAGCACCACCTCGATCCGGTAGTGTTCAGCACCGGCAACCGGCTGCCACGCCAGCTGCGCCGGCAGTGGCGCCAGAGTGGTGGCATCGCTGCGCAGCTGCGGAGCAGGCAGCAGCACCGAAGCGGCTTCAGGCGCTACATCGGCACGGGCGCTGCGGCTGGCGTGGCCGGGGCGGACCAAGCGGTGGCCATGACGGTTGCTGACCTGGACCCGGCCCTCCAGCACTTCGGTGGCACCGGCCTGCGGGCCATCGCCGGCACTGACCCGGAATAGTGTGCCGCGCACGCTGCTGGTGGCGGTAGGGGCATCGATGATGTAACGCGAGGCCGGGCCGCGTGCAGGCGTCACCCGGTTGCTGGCGCGGCCCTGCTGCAGGCGCATGCGGGTATCGACCATGCCGGTGCGGCCGTAGCGGCTCAGCTGGTCCAGGCGCAGCTGCGAATGCTCGCGCAGCTGCAGGCGCGAGGCATCGGCGAATTCAACGGTGACGCTGGCGTCGGCGGCGGTCTGCACAGTGTCGCCACTATGCAGCAGCTCACCGGCCAACAGGGCACGGGTGGCACTGCCATTGGCGGCCGTCAGCCATACGCTGCCACGCACGGCCAGCACCCGGGCCGGGGCCGGTTCCACCCGCAGCCAGCGCACTGGAAAGCGCAGCAGTCCACCGGGCGGCAGCCGGTACGGGTTGTCGATGCGGTTATGCTGCTGCAGCTGCTGCCAAGGCACATCGGCCTTCAGGTACAGGCCACCCAGATCCCAGAGGGTATCGCCGGGGCGCACCCGGTAGTTCCAGTCCTGTGCGGCAGCAAGGGCGGGCAGCAGCAGGGCGCACAGCAGTGCGGTGAAACGGCGCGCAAGGAATGACGATGAACGGCCAATGGTCACGGAGTGCTGTCCCGGCTGTGCGGGGCGCAGCTGCAAGACCTCATGGCCCCGACCTCATCCCCCCGAATGGATCGTAGCGGCTGAATAAACCGCTACCGATCACATTATCGCCCGCGCTCAGTGCCGGTATCTGAACGGCACCCGCCGTGGTTCAGAACAGCAGCGAGGCCATCTTCCGGCGGTAGCGGCCAACCAGGTCTTCGTCGGTGATGACGTTGAAGGCATCGATCATCACCTTGCGCGGCAGGCCATCGGCGTAGCTGCGGTCGATGCGCAGCATCTCCAGGAACTGTTCCAGCGCCGCTTCGTCGTGGCCGCCGAGCAGCAGCTGTACGCCGCGCAGGTGGCGGGCCTGCAGGTCCTTGCCGTCGGCGGCGATGCGCGCCTCCAGGGCTTCCGCCGACGGCGCATCCTTCAGCGCGGTGGCGAAGGCCAGACGGGCACGGGCGCGCACAGCGCGGTCGTCGGTGGCGAGGTTGGCGGGCAGGGCATCGATCAGCGTGCCGGCCTCGTCCACGCCACCTACCTGCAGCAGGGCCAAGGCCAGGTCCAGTTTCAGCTCGTCCTTGTCCGGCTCGGCAGCGATCTGTGCCCGTAGCACGTCCACCTGTGCCTGCGGATCCAGCGGAGCCTCGTCCTCGGTGGCGGTGTCGCCGACGTCGGCCGGCACGATGCCGTGCTGGGCCAGGAATTCGCGCAGCTGGCCCTCGGGGATGGCACCGGGGAAGCCGTCCACCAGCTGGCCGCCCTTGACCAGGAATACGGTGGGCACCGAGCGGATCTGGAAGGCGGCGGCGATCTGCTGTTCGGCATCGACATCGACCTTGGCCAGCTCGAAGGCACCGTTGTACTCGGCCGCCAGCTTTTCCAGCATCGGCCCCAGGGTCTTGCACGGGCCGCACCAGGTGGCCCAGAAGTCCACCAGAACCGGCGTCTGCAGCGACTTCTGCAGGACCTCGGCCTCGAAAGTCGCGGTGGTGGCATCAAATACGTGCGTCGTCGTTTCGGTCATGGGGGAGGTATTGCCAGGCAACGGGAGACCGATTCTATGGTGTCGATCCATGTCGGTCTCAACCCTGTCCTCACAGCGGGCACAGGCCAGCACGACGCAGCTTGGCGGTTTCTGCGCCTGCCGCGACAATGCAGCGGTCTTTCATTACAGGTGGATCCGCGCGATGTCCGTGCTCTGGCTTGATCGTTGGGTGGGGCTGCTGGCGGCGGCGTTGTTCATCTTGGCGGTGGCCGGCTTCGGCGCGGGGCTGACGGGCTATGCGCAGTCCGTGCATCCGCTGGCGCTGCTGGGTGCCCACGGCGTGCCGCATGCGCTGGCCTTCAACCTGCTGGGCCTGGTACTGCCAGGTGCGCTGGCGATGGTCGTGGCCGAGCGCCTGCGCCGGCAGCTGCCACTGGGGGCGGGCTGGGCGCCGCGCGTGGGCAGCCAGATGCTGCTGCTGGCGGGATTGGCCTTCGCGGCGATGGGCCTGCTGCCGCTGGACCCGGAGGACCTGCACGGCGGCGCCAGCCAACTGCATGCCAGCGCGTGGATGGTGTGGGTGCTGGGCTTTGTGGTCGGCACGCTGATGCTGGGCATCGCGTGCCTGCGGTCGGGGCAGGCACGCGCGATGGCGGGCCTGGCGGTGGCCTGCGGTGCGCTGGCTGGCCTGGCCGCCTTTATCCTGCAGGGCGTGCTGCCGGCACCGCTGGCGCAGCGGCTGGCCTTTGCCTGCTGGGCGGTCTGGCTGGCACTGGCCCTGCCGCTGTCGCGGGGGCGCTGAGACGCCCGCTGCGCCACCGCCGCATGGGCTTCCCCGCCACGGGATTGGAGTGGTTTGCCGCACTGCGGTACGCTGTACCGCTTTGCCGCCGCATCCGCGTGTTCCATGACCAGCGCTGAACCCATCGCCTACGACCCGCAGCAGGTTGAATCCGCCGCCCAGAGCTTCTGGGACGCCACCCGTGCCTTCGAGGTCGATGAATCCTCGGACAAGCCGAAGTACTACTGCCTGTCGATGCTTCCGTACCCGTCCGGTGCGCTGCACATGGGCCACGTGCGCAACTACACCATCGGTGACGTGATCAGCCGCTACAAGCGCATGACCGGCCACAACGTGCTGCAGCCGATGGGCTGGGATGCGTTCGGCCTGCCGGCGGAAAATGCCGCGATCAAGAACAGGACCGCGCCGGCAGCGTGGACCTACAGGAACATCGACCACATGCGCAGCCAGCTGAAGTCGCTGGGCTATGCCATCGACTGGTCGCGCGAGTTCGCCACCTGCCGTCCGGACTACTACGTCCACGAGCAGCGCATGTTCACCCGCCTGATGCGCAAGGGCCTGGCCTACCGCCGCAATGCGGTGGTGAACTGGGACCCGGTCGACCAGACCGTGCTGGCCAACGAGCAGGTCATCGACGGTCGCGGCTGGCGTTCCGGTGCGCTGGTGGAAAAGCGCGAGATCCCGCAGTGGTTCCTGCGCATCACCGATTACGCGCAGGAACTGCTGGACGGCCTGGATGAACTGGACGGCTGGCCGGAATCGGTCAAGACCATGCAGCGCAACTGGATCGGTCGTTCCGAAGGCCTGGAAATCCAGTTCGACGTGCGCGATGTCGACGGCAGCGCGCTGGACCCGCTGCGCGTGTTCACCACCCGCCCGGACACCGTCATGGGCGTGACCTTCGTGTCGATCGCCGCCGAGCACCCGCTGGCGCTGCACGCGGCGAAGAACAACCCGGAACTGGCGGAAAAGCTCGCCGATTTCAAGCAGGGCGGCGTATCCGAGGCGGAGTTGGAGACTCAGGCTAAAAGAGGCGTCAACACTGGGCTGAAGGCAATTCACCCTGTAACCGGTGACCCGATTTCAATCTGGGTCGCGAATTTTGTGCTGATGGGGTACGGGACCGGTGCGGTGATGGCGGTTCCGGCACATGATCAGCGGGATCATGAGTTCGCCATTGGCGTCACCAACAGCCGCATCAAGTATGTCGTGGCGCCGGCCGCCTGGGTCGAGAGCTGGGCGCAGATCAAGGCCGGTTTGAAGGGCGCTTGGGTTGGTTGCCCCGATTACCCCGCAGATCTTGACGATATCAACGCGGCACTTTCGGCAGCGCAGTCCATGGTTGATTCAAGCCAGCTGCAGGATGAAATCATCGCATTCGCCGAGCATCTCCGGCTGCCGTATCTGGAAAAGGATGGGCAACTGGTCAACTCGGCCGAATTCGATGGCCTGGATTTCCAGGGCGCCTTCGAGGCGCTGGCCGAACGTTTCGAGCGCAAGGCCCAGGGCCAGCGCCGCGTCAACTACCGCCTGCGCGACTGGGGCGTGAGCCGCCAGCGATACTGGGGCTGCCCGATTCCGGTGATCTACTGCGCCAAGTGCGGTGCGGTGCCCGTGCCGGAAGAACAGTTGCCGGTGGTGCTGCCGGAGGACGTGGCGTTCTCCGGCACCGGTTCGCCGATCAAGACCGACCCGGAATGGCGCAGGACCACCTGCCCGGAGTGCGGCGGCGCGGCAGAGCGCGAGACCGACACGTTCGACACCTTCATGGAGTCAAGCTGGTACTACGCCCGCTACACCTCGCCGGGCGCCCGTGATGCCGTCGACAAGCGCGGCAACTACTGGCTGCCGGTGGATCAGTACATCGGTGGCATCGAGCACGCGATCCTGCACCTGATGTATTTCCGCTTCTACCACAAGCTGCTGCGTGACGCGCGGATGGTGGACAGCAACGAACCGGCGCGCAACCTGCTGTGCCAGGGCATGGTGATCGCCGAAACCTACTACCGCCCGAACCCGGACGGCTCGAAGGACTGGATCAACCCGGCCGACGTGGACGTGCAGCGCGACGAGCGCGGCCGCATCACCGGCGCGACCCTGATCGCCGACGGCCAGCCGGTGGTGGTTGGCGGCACCGAGAAAATGTCCAAGTCGAAGAACAACGGCGTGGATCCGCAGGCCATGGTCGGCAAGTACGGCGCCGACACCGTGCGTCTGTTCTCGATGTTCGCCGCGCCGCCGGAGCAGTCGCTGGAGTGGAACGAGGCGGGTGTGGACGGCATGGCGCGCTTCCTGCGCCGCCTGTGGGCCCAGGTGCACAAGCACGCCGCTGACGGCGCCGCCCCGGCACTGGACGTGGCCGCGCTGGATGCCAACCAGAAGGCGCTGCGCCGCAAGACCCACGAGACCATCGGCAAGGTCGGCGACGACTACGGCCGCCGCCACAGCTTCAACACCGCCATTGCCGCGGTGATGGAACTGATGAACGCGCTGGCCAGGTTCGACGATGCCAGCGAGCAGGGCCGCGCGGTGCGCCAGGAAGCGCTGCAGGCCGTCGTGCTGCTGCTCAACCCGATCACCCCGCATGCCAGCCACGCGCTGTGGCAGGTGCTGGGCCACGGCCAGACGTTGCTGGAAGACCAGCCGTTCCCGCAGGCCGACACTGCGGCGCTGGTACGCGACGCGCTGACCCTGGCTGTGCAGGTCAACGGCAAGCTGCGTGGCACGATCGAGGTGGCCGCCGACGCTGCACGCGAGCAGGTGGAGGCGCTGGCCCTGGCCGAGCCGAACACGGCCAAGTTCATGGAAGGCCTGACGGTGCGCAAGATCATCATCGTCACCGGCAAGATCGTGAACATCGTCGCTGCCTGATGTACCCGGCACCGGCCGCCGCACAGGCGGCCGGTGCGTTGTCGCCACGGCCACCGGCCGATGGCCCTGCGTTCACGCGTCCTCGGGCACGCTGTCTGTTGCCGTGATCGCCCGGCTCCGCCAGACTGTTCCCATGACCCGAATCCTGCTTGCCCTCGTCCTTGTCCTCGGCCTTGCCGGCTGTGGCTTCCACCTGCGCAACAAGTTGATGCTGCCGACCGACACCGCGCCGGTGAAGGTGGTGTCCACCGCGCCCTACAGCGAGCTGGTCAAGCTGTTGAACCGCAGCCTGCTGGCCTCCGGTGCGAAGCTGGCCGAGGAGGACAGCAAGGATCCGGCAGCGCAGCTGCAGGTGTTGTCCGAGCGCTGGGGCGACCTGCCCATCGCCATCGACGCGCAGGGCCGTGCACAGGAATACAGCCTGCGCTATGCGGTCATCTTCATCTTCCGCCGCGAGGATGGCAGCGAACTGGTGCCGCAGCAGGTCATCGAACTGTCGCGCGATTACGTGTCGCCGCCGACCGACGCCACCGGTACCACCACCGAACGCGAGATCCTGGCCGACGAGCTGCGCCGGGAAATGTCCGCCTCGATCATCCGCCGCATCGACAGCGTGGTGCGTGCCGAGATCGAGAAGGGCGGCAGCCTGTCGGCGCCGAAGGCCAAGCCGGTTGAAGGCGCGGTGCCGGCCGAGCCGGTCCCCGCAGCCAAGCACTGAGCCGCAGCGATGGAACTGCGTCCGGAGCAGCTGGCCAGCCAGGGCGCTGATACCGCGCTGGCACCGGTCTACCTGATTGCCGGCCCGGAAACCCTGCGCGTGCTGGAGGCGGCCGACGCCATCCGGGCGCGCGCACGCGCCGCCGGTATCGGCGAGCGCGAGGTGTTCGACGCCGACGGTCGGGATTTCGACTGGAACCAGCTCGATGCCAGCTTCAATGCACCCAGCCTGTTCAGTGCCCGCCGCCTGGTCGAGGTACGCCTGCCCAGTGGCAAGCCGGGCAAGGACGGCGCCGAGGTGATCAGCCAGTTCTGCGCCAATCCGGCGCCGGATGTGGTGCTGCTGATCACCGCCAACGAATGGAGCAAGGCCCATCAGGGCAAGTGGGCCGAGGCGGTCAACCGCGTCGGCGTGCTGTCGGTGGCCTGGGCGATCAAGCCGCATGAGCTGCCGGACTGGATCGAGCGCCGCCTGCGCAGCAAGGGCCTGCGTGCCGATGGCGCGGCCGTGCAGCGGCTGGCCGAGCGGGTGGAAGGCAATCTGCTGGCCGCCGCGCAGGAAATCGACAAGCTGGCGCTGCTGGCCGACGGCCAGCCGCTGGACGTGGAGCGGATGGAGTCGCTGGTGGCCGACGCCGCCCGCTACGACGTGTTCCGACTGGTCGAGGCGACCTTCTCGGGCCAACCGCAGGCCGTGCTGCGCATGCTGGCCGGCCTGCGTGGCGAAGGCGAGGCCGTGGCCGCGCTGATGCCGATCGTGATCCGTGAACTGCTGGCCGGTGCCGGCCTGGCGCGGGTGCAGGCCCGCGGCGGCAACCTGGCCGCCGAAATGAAATCGCGCGGCATCTGGGAATCGCGGCAGGCGCCCTACAAGCGCGCGCTGCAGCGCCACCCGGAAGGCAAGCGCTGGGAACGCTTCGTGGCCGAGGCCGGCCTGGTCGACCGCATCGCCAAGGGGCGTGCCGACGGTGACGCCTGGGTGGCGCTGGAGCGCCTGCTGGTGGCGGTGTCCGAGGCCCGTGCCGTGCGCCTGCTCGCGCGGGCCTGAGTGATGAGCCTGCGGATCTATTACGGGGGCACCTTCGATCCGGTGCACCTGGGCCATCTGGCCATCGCGCGGGCCGCCCGCGACGAACTGCAGGTGGCCGTGCGCATGCTGCCGGCTGCCGACCCGCCGCATCGCGCCGTACCGGGCGCCACCGCTGAACAACGCTGCCGCATGTTGGCGCTGGCCATCGGTGACGAGCCCGGCCTGCTGCTGGACCGGCGCGAGCTGGACCGGGCCGCGCGTCACCCTGGCCGCCCGTCCTATACCGTGGACACCCTGCGCGAGCTGCGCGCGGAACTTGGCCCGAGCCGACCGCTGGCCTGGCTGGTGGGCGCCGACAGCCTGCTGGCCCTGCCGGCCTGGCATGAATGGCAGGCGCTGTTGGGTCTGGCCCATTTCATCGTGGCCGAGCGCCCGGGCAGCCCGCTGCGTGATGCAGTGGCCGGCGAGCTGGGCCAGGCCCTGGAAGGGCGCTGGTGCGATACCGAGCAGGCCTTGTTTGCCAGCCCGGCCGGCCGCGTGCTGCGCCTGCACCAGCCCCTGCGCAGCGAATCGGCCAGTGCCGTACGTGCGCAGATTGCCGCGGCGGGCCCCTGGCGGGCGATGCTGCCCCCGGCGGTGGCCGACTACGTGGCCGAGCAGCGCCTGTACCGCGCCACGACGCCATGAAGCGCGCCGTGAATGGCGTCGGCGCGGCTTGCCCGTATAATCGCCCCCACGTTTATAGAGTCGATCCACTTTGAGCAACCAGACCCAGCCCCAGACCATCAAAGTCGAACTGCCCAGCCCGCCGCCCTCCGTGCCGGATCTGCTGGCCAGCGTCCGCCAAGCCACCGAAGACCTGAAGGCCAAGGACCTGGTCGAGATCGACGTGCGCGGCCGGTCCAGCGTTGCCGACTACATGATCGTCGTGTCGGGTACTTCGACCCGCCACGTCAAATCGATTGCCGATGAGGTCGTGCGCTTCGCCAAGAACATCGACGTGATGCCCCTTGGCGTGGAAGGCGAGCGCGAAGCCGAATGGGTACTGGTTGACCTGGGCGATGTGATCGTCCATGTGATGCTGCCGCGCGTGCGCGAGTTCTACGCGCTGGAGCGCCTGTGGACCGTCGGCGACCAGCCGCCGCCCAGCGACGACGAAGTGGCCTGAGCCACGCGGCGATGCACCTTTCGACGGCGCCGATGGCGCCGTCGACGTTTTGGAGATGCCATAGATGAAAGCGCGCCTGATCGCCACCGGTGAACGCGCACCCAGCTGGGTCGCGCAGGGGTTTGCCGAATACCAGAAGCGGCTGTCGCACTGGCTGCCGTTCGAGCTGGTGGAAATCGAGCCGGGCCTGCGCGGCAAGGGCCGCGATGCGCGTCGCGCCACCGAGGACGAAGGCAAGCGGGTGATCGCCGCGCTGCCGAAGAATGCCTATGTCGTAGCCTTGGACGTGCCGGGCCGCCAGCTCAGTTCCGAACAGCTGGCACAGCGCCTGGAGCATTGGCGCGCACAGGGAAGGGACCTGGCATTCCTGATCGGCGGGCCGGAAGGTCATTCACCGGATGTGTCCGCGTTGGCCGATGAGAAATGGTCGATCGGACCGCTGACGCTGCCGCACATGCTGGTACGGCTGGTGGTGGCCGAGCAGCTGTATCGCGCGGCGGCAATGATTGCCAATCACCCCTACCATCGCGCGTGAAGAGTGGTTATACTGATCGTCTGCCCGAATAGCTCAGCCGGTTAGAGCACTTGACTGTTAATCAGGGGGTCGTTGGTTCGAGTCCAACTTCGGGCGCCACCTTTGAAAACCCGCATCGCGAGATGCGGGTTTTTTTTGCGTCGACTGTCCGGCCCTGAAGTCCCTGTAGAGCCGAACCCACGTTCGGCTGCTGTGGTTTTTTGTAGAGCCGAGCCCATGCTCGGCTGCTGCAGAACCGCAGCCGAGCATGGGCTCGGCTCTACAGAGCACGGCATCGGCGCCACCATTTCCGCAAAAGCAAAGGCCCGGGCAGATGCCCGGGCCTTTGCGGGTGACGCGACTTCGATTACTTGAAGGTGTACTTGGCGCCGACGGTGAAGTAACGGCCAATCGCACCGCTGAAGTGCAGCGGGTTGTAGTTGACCGCACCGTAGGTGCTGGGGTCGAGCGGGGCGATGCGGTCGAACACGTTCTGCACCGAGGCGTTCAGTTCGAAGGCATCGGTGATGTTCCAACGGCCGGAAAGATCGAAGGTGGTGAAGGAGGAAATCTTCTCCACCGGCGTGCCGTCTTCGTAGAAGGCCAGGTAATCGCCACCGCGGCGGTCCTTGTTCTCGATGCTGTCGATGTAGTTGACCACACCGCTGACGCTCCACGGGCCCTGCTTCCAGGTGGTGCCGAAGTTGATTTTGTCCTGCGGCGTACCGATGCAGTTGGTCACGTCGCAGTTGCCGTGGGTGCCGACGTAATCGACGGTGGTATCACCCTCGGTACGCTCGAACTTGAGGATGTGGCTCCACTGCAGGTCCATTTCCAGCTGGCCCGGACCCAGGTCGAAGGTCTGCCGCACATCGGTATCGATACCGCGCACACGCGAGGAGTTGGCGTTCACATAAGCCGTGTTGACCGCCAGGATGGTGCCGCTGTTGGCCACGCCGCCGATGTTGTTGGAGTCACGCAGCACGTTGCCGGCCGCGATCGCATCGGCGGTGCTGCCCTGGGCGATTTCGTTGGTGCGCTTGATTTCCCAGGCATCCACGGTCAGCGAGGTGGTGGAGGTCGGCTGCAGCACGATACCCACCGAGTAGCTCTTGGACTCTTCCGGCTTCAGGTCCTTGTTCGGGCGGGTGATGATCGCCACCGAGCGCGCGGTGCACTCGTTGGCCGGATCGATGGCGCAGCGCACCGGATCGCGGGCGTTGGAGAAGGCCGCCAGGCCACCGTCACCGTTTTCGGCCGGGTTCGGCGCGCGGAAGCCTTCGGCGTAGCTGGCGCGCAGGGCGATCCAGTCGGCCGGGGTCCACTTCACGCCCAGCTTCGGCGTGGCCTTGCCTTCACCGCTTTCGTACTTGTCGTAACGCACGGCGCCGGACAGTTCCAACGATTCCAGCACTGGCGCGGACAGTTCGGCGTAGCCCGCATACACGTTCTGGGTGCCGTCATAGGCCGAGTAGCCCAGGCCGATGATCTGGCCGACGTCGGTGAAGGTCTGCGGGGTCAGGCTGTTGCTGGTCTTGCGCCACTCGGTACCGAAGGCCAGGCCCAGCGGGCCGCCCTTCAGGTCCATCAGGCTGCGCGAGATGGTGAAGTCGAACATGTCCAGGCTGGACTTGGCGCGGGCGCTGATGGTCGGGCTGATCGCGTCGTAGACCGACTGCGGGGTCAGCGACGCGTTGTCGCCAATGCGCCAGGTGCCATACGGGCAGGCCGGGTTGCCCAGCACGCAGCGCACGGCGTCGTAGTTCAGGAAGCCGGTGCGCTTGTTGACCAGGTCGGTGCCCGAATGCAGGTAGGCGGTGTCGTAGCTCCACTCACCCCAGTTGCCCTTCACGCCCACCAGGAAGCGGTTGAACTCGTTGGTGTTGTTGGTCACGCGCGGGCCCACATCCCAGGCGCTGTAGCGCAGGCGCGCAGCGTAGGGCAGCGGATTGTCCGGGTGGCCGGCATACAGCTGGGTAGCACCCGGGCCGCTGTTGGCATTGACCGGGCCACCCGGGTAACCCCAGCCGCCGGAGACGCCGGACGGCGTATTGCTGAAGATGGTTTCCTTCTTCGAATAGCCGATCTCGGTGTAGACCTCGCCGCCTTCACCAAAGGCAAAGCTGGCACGACCGAACACGTTGACGTACTTCTCTTCCGGGGTCAGGTCGCGGTACTGCTGCGCCGGATCCCACAGGCAGCCCTGTGCCTGGGCAGTGGCATCGGTCTGCCCCGGAATGGTGCTCACGCCGGCACAGCCCGGCAGGGCGACCAGGTGGCCGGTGTTGTCGAACACCGAACCGTTCGGGCCGGTGCCGCCGGCGGTGCCGCCGGACAGGTAGGCGCCACCGAGGAACTGCGCATCGGCGGCATCGTAGCCCCAGCGACGGATATCGCCGGTACCGATCCACTTGCGGTTCTTGCGGTCGCTGATCTTGATCGCATCGGTCTTGCCGACGTCCAGGCTGAAGAAGGCGTTCCAGCCATCGCTGGAGAGGTCGCCGGTACCGGCGGTCAGGGTGGCCTTCCTGGCATCGCCGTCGCCATCACCGGACATGCCGTAGGAACCGCGCAGGATCGCGCCCTGGAAGTCGCTGCGCAGGATGATGTTGACCACGCCGGCGATGGCGTCCGAACCGTAGATGGCCGACGCGCCGTCCTTCAGCACCTCCACGCGTTCGACGGCGTCGAGCGGGATGGTGCTGAGATCGGTGAACACCTTCTGGCCATCATCGGCCAGGCCGTAGGTCGCCATGCGGCGGCCATTCAACAGGACCAGGGTCGATCCAGCACCGAGGCCGCGCAGCGAAATGCCGGCGCCACCGCCGGCAAAGCCGTTGCCGAAAGTCTTGGGAATCGAGCCGGCGCCATCGGCGGTCAGCGTCTGCAGGTACTCGGCGACTGTGGTCTTGCCGGTGCGGTCGATTTCCTGCCGCGTCACCACCTGCACCGGGGACGGAGTCTCGGTGTTGGTGCGCGGGATGTTCGAACCGGTGACCGTGATGCGGTCAAGGTTGGTGGCCTGTTCCTGTGCGAAGGCAGAGGAGGAGGCAACGGCGCCGACCAGCAGCAGGGTGCCGCCAGCGAGGATATGGGTGATGGACGATGCCAGGTGGTTTTGGCGGCGGCTGGCGGGCCGTTGGATCGGGTGTTTCACAGCTTCTCTCCTGACTGGAAAACTCGAGCATTGAGGGCGTCATCCGGTATGTACCGGGACGTATCAATCTAGGTTTCTGCCAGGTGACGAAGCTGTGAAGTTTTACTGAATTCGTAACGATCTTTCGACCGAAGCGAAATGTTTTGGCGCAGACGGCTCTTGACGAGGCGCCAAATTGGAGAGCAGTGGGCGGCCCGGCATGGCGCCGGGCCGCCCGCGGGCTTCAGTCGGGCAGGGAGAACTGCACCGGCACCATGCCAATGGCCGGCACGGTCTCACCGTCTTGCTCGGCCGGCACGAAGCGCCACTGGCGCAGCACCTGCTGGCGGGCGGCCTGGTCCAGGCTGCGCGAGCCACTACTGCGCTCGATGCTGACGTTCACCGGCTTGCCGCTGGTATCGACCTCGACCCGCAGCAGCACGGTGCCCTGCTCGTGGTTGCGCAGGGCCTGGATCGGGTAGGCCGGCGGCGGTGCGCTGCGGTACTGCAGTTGCACCCCGGCCATCGGCGTGGACGGCGCCAGACTCGGTGCCGCCTGCACGGGGGCCGGTTCGGCCGCGGGCAGGATGATGCCCTGGGCCTCTTCCAGCGTTGCGGTCGGGGCGGGCAGCGGCGGAACCACAGTCGGCGCGGCCTGCGGCCTGGGCTTGACCTCCGCCTGCACCGGCTTCGGGTCCACCGGCAACGGCTCCGGTGGCTTCGGCTGTTCCTTGGGAATCAGCCTGACCTCGGTGGTGTCGCGGGGGAGAGCAGTGATGGCTTGGTAGGTTGCCGGGATCAGCAGCAACAGGAAGGCCAGCAGGTGCAGGGCGATGGCCGCGCTCCAGGCGGCGACGCGGGCGGGATCGAACTGCAGCGGTACAACGGGATACGTACGAACCATGGTCCACCTCCATGCCAGTGACGAAGTCCTCAACGCACCAGGGCCGCCATCGGGGTTGCCGCACGCGGCTGGCGGTCAATCATTAGCGCCAGCCGCCGGCACCTGCCTAGAGGCAGGGGCAGGGCTGTTGGGCTGGGCTTCATGAACTGGTAGCACCGGGCCATGCCCGGCGGAAGGTGGGATGCCGCTTCGCTCGCAGGGCGGGGCCCCGCGCTACCGGTTTGTCCGGCGGCAGCGCCGGGCCATGCCCGGCGGATGATGGGCCGTCAACGCCCCAGTTCGAACACCACGTCCAGGTTCACCGACACGGTCGACTCGCCCGGCGCCACCGGGGTGGCTTTGTCCATCGCCGCACCGGCAGCCATGGCCCGCATCATCGGCATCGGGCGGAAGCCGCCGTTGCTGTTTTCGGAAATGCTGACGATGCGGCGCACCTGCAGGCCCAGTGACTTCGCATAGGTCTGGGCACGGGCCTGGGCCTTCTTCAGCGCGGCCAGGCGAGCTTCGTCATAGACCGGTTCGGGCTGGTCGATCTCGAACTGCGGGCCGTTGATCTGGTTGGCGCCCTGTGCGGCCAGCGCATCGAGCACCTTGCCGAGCTTGGCGATGTCGCGCACCTTCAGGCTGACGGTGTTGCTGGCCTGGTAGCCGGTGATCTTCGGCGCTTCGTTGTCGGCATAGCGGTACTGCGGGTTGAGGCTGACGCCGCTGGTCTGCACGTCGCGCTCGGCGATGCCGGCAGCCTTGATCGCGGCCAGCACCTTGTCCATCTGCTGGGCGTTCTGGCGCATGGCGCTGTTGCCGTCGGCGGCCTGGGTGACCACGCCGGCCGAGAGGGTGGCCACGTCCGGCACGCGGGTGGCCTCGGCATTGGCCGAGATGTTCAGCAGGGTGCCTTCGGCCGCGGCGGCGATCGACGGTGACGACGGGGCAGCGTGGGCGGTCATCGAGGCTCCAAGAGCGAGGGACAGGGTGAGCAGCAGCGGGGTGGCGGTGCGGCGCATGGGATCTCCTTGTTGTGCGGTGAGGGTGGTGTCGTAGCGATGAACGCGCTGTGAGTCCGGTCGGGGTTGGCGGTGCATCGGGTGGGGTTGCCGACGATTCAGGCAGCGCCCTCAGGTTATGCTGTGCCGATGCTCTATCTCGCTTCCCGCTCCCCCCGACGCAACCAGCTGCTGGCTCGACTCGGACGCCCCTTCCAGGCACTCGACCTGGAGGTGCCCGAGCGGCGTGCGGCAGCCGAAAGCGCCGACGCATATGTATGCCGTGTCGCCGCCGACAAGGCGCGCGCTGGCTTGGCGCAGGTGCTGGCCGTCGACCCGCAGGCGCGGGTGCTGGGTTCTGACACCGAGGTGGTGCTGGAAGGCGAGGTGTTCGGCAAGCCGGCCGATGCGGCCGATGCGCGGGCGATGCTGGCGCGACTGGCCGGGCGCACCCACCAGGTGATGACGGCCGTGGTGGTGGTGGGCGCTGACGGGCTGGACAGTGAGCTGGTCGTCTCCGAAGTCACCTTTGCCCCGATCAGCGCCGACGACATTGCGGCCTATGTCGCCACCGGCGAGCCGCTGGACAAGGCCGGTGCCTACGCCATCCAGGGCGGGGCCGAGCGCTGGATCGAACACCTTTCCGGCAGCTACTCCGGTGTGATGGGGTTGCCGCTGCTGCATACCGATCGTCTGCTGGCGCGCTGCGGCGTGCCGGCCCCCATTGCCGATGCCGCCAGGGAGGCTGCTGATGTCTGAGGAAATCCTGGTCAATGTGACCCCGCGCGAGACGCGCGTCGCGGTGATCGAAAACGGCATGCTGCAGGAGCTGCACATCGAACGCGGCTGGCGCCGCGGGGTGGTCGGCAACATCTACAAGGGCAAGGTGCAGCGGGTCATGCCCGGCATGCAGGCCGCCTTCGTCGAGGTCGGCCTGGAGCGCGCCGCGTTCCTGCATGCCAACGACGTGGTGCGGCCGGCGCCGGTGGCCAGTGCCGATACCGAGAACACCACCCTGCCGCCGCCGTCCAGCGTGCCCATCGTCGAGCTGCTGCGTGACGGCCAGGACATCGTGGTGCAGGTGGTGAAGGACCCCATCGGTACCAAGGGCGCCCGCCTGACCACCCAGATCAGCATTCCGTCCCGTTACATGGTGCTGCTGCCGCAGTCCAAGGTAGTGGGCGTGTCGGCGCGCATCGAGGATGAAGGCGAACGCGCGCGGCTGAAGGCGCTGGTGACCGAACTGTCCGCCCAGCACGGCGGCTATGGTTACATCGTGCGCACCAATGCCGAAGGGCAGCCGGCCGAGGCGATCGCCGAGGACGTGGCCTACCTGTCGCGCGTCTGGAACGTGGTCGAGCGCCGCGGCCGCGAGGCGCCTTCGTGCAGCAACATCTACGAAGACCTGAGCCTGCCGCTGCGTTCGGTGCGCGATCTGATCCGCAAGGACGTGGACAAGGTGAAGGTGGATTCCAAGGAAACCTTCGCCCAGCTGCAGGCCTTCGTGGCCAAGTACATGCCGGTGCTGGCCGAGAAGCTGGAACTGTATTCGGGCGACCGGCCGATCTTCGACATGTTCGGCGTGGAGGACGAGATCGGCCGCGCGCTGGACAAGCAGGTGCCGCTGAAATCCGGTGGCTACCTGGTCATCGACCAGACCGAGGCGATGACCACCATCGATGTGAATACCGGGTCGTTCCTTGGCCAGCGCAACCTGGAAGAGACCGTGTTCCGCACCAATCTGGAGGCCGCGCAGGCGGTGGCCAGGCAGCTGCGGCTGCGCAACCTGGGCGGCATCATCATCATCGATTTCATCGACATGGATGACGCCGAGCACCGCCGCCAGGTGCTGCGCACGCTGGAAAAAGCCCTGGCCCGCGACCATGCCAAGACCACGGTCTACGACTTCTCGCCGCTGGGGCTGGTCGAAATGACCCGCAAGCGCACGGTGGAAAGCCTGGAGCGGCAGCTGTCGGAAACCTGCCCGCAGTGCAGCGGCCGCGGCAGCATCAAGACCACCGAAACGGTGACCTACGAGATCTTCCGCGAGATCACCCGCGCAGTGCGCCAGTTCGATGCGGCGCGCC
The DNA here is from genome assembly GCF_050268705.1 of Stenotrophomonas sp. NPDC077659. Taxonomy (NCBI): domain Bacteria; kingdom Pseudomonadati; phylum Pseudomonadota; class Gammaproteobacteria; order Lysobacterales; family Lysobacteraceae; genus Stenotrophomonas; species Stenotrophomonas sp. NPDC077659. Next base: position 31,938 of record NZ_JBNNHG010000017.1, read on the forward strand.
TGCTGGTGATCGCCTCGACCAAGGTCGTGGCGCGCATCACCGACGAGGAGTCGGCGGCGGTGGCAGAGCTGGAGGAGTTCCTCGGCAAGAGCATCCGCTTCCAGGCCGATGAGCAGTACCTGCAGGAGCAGTTCGATGTCGTTCTGCTGTAACCCGCACGGGCCGGGCACCGGTCGAGGCCGATGAGCGCGCCGCCGCGCCTGCGACTGCGAAGGATCCGCCGTCATTTCATTGCTGCGTGTGCGGTCGCGCTGGTCGTACTGGCCCTGCTGGTGGGTACGCTCAGCCAGCTGCTGCCGCTGGCCGAGCGCCACCCCGAGGCCATCGCTGCGTGGTTGAGTGAACGTGCCGGGCAACCGGTGCGCTTCGAACAGCTGGATACCGCCTGGACGCGGCGTGGCCCGCTGCTGCAGCTCAAGGGCCTGCGCATCGGTGCCGGGCAGGGCCTGGCCATCGGCGAGGCCGAAGTGCTGGTGTCGATGTACAGCGGCCTGCTGCCGGGCCGTTCCCTTACCGAGCTGCGCCTTCGCGGTGTGGCCCTGGACCTGCAGCAGGGCGTGGACGGACGCTGGTCTGTGCGTGGCCTGCCGCAGTCCAGCAGCGATGGTGACCCGCTCGATGCGCTGCGTCGGCTGGGCGAGCTGCAGGTGATCGGTGGCCGCCTGGGCGTGCACGCGCCCGCGCTGGGCGTGGATGCCACGCTGCCGCGCATCGACCTGCGCCTGCGGGTGGATGGCAACCGTCTTCGGGTGGGCGTACGCGCCTGGGCACAGGCCGACGCGCTGCCACTGACGGCGGTGCTGGATCTGGATCGCCGCCATGGCAATGGCCAGGCGTGGCTGGGGGCCGACCCGGTTGATTTCCATGCCTGGTCGCCGTTGCTGGCAGCCGGTGGCCTGCGCCTGCGTGAGGGCAAGGGCGAACTCAATCTATGGCTGACCCTGCGCGATTTCGCACCGGTGGCCGTCACCACCGATTCGGACCTGCGCGAGGTGCACCTGGAAGGCGCACCGATGCCGGGGGTGGCCGCGCCCGGCCTGCAGCTGCAGCGCGTGCAGGCGCGCCTGCGCTGGCAGCGCCAGGGCGATGGCTGGGCGCTGCAGGTGCCACGGCTGCGCCTGCGCAGCGGAGCGGACGAACAGCGGCTTGACGGCCTGCAGGTGCAGGTGGGCAGGCAGCTGCGGATCAGCAGCGGGCCGGTCCAGGCCGGTACCGCTCTGCGCGCTCTGGCCTTGAGCGACCGGCTGGATGCAGGGCTGCGCCATTGGCTTTATCTGTCCAAGCCGCAGCTGGACGTGCGTACGCTGCAAATGCAGGGCCAGCGTGACGGTCCACTGTGGGCGCAGGGTGAACTGCAGGCGCTGGGCTTTGCCAGCATCGGCGACGCACCGGGCGTGCGCGGCCTGGGCGGTCGTTTCGAAGGCGATGCTGATGGCTTCAGCCTGCAGCTGAAGCCGCAGCAGGAACTGCAGTTCGACTGGCCCACCGGCTTCGGCGAGCGCCACGACCTGCACCTGGCCGGGCAGATCGTCGGCTGGCGCGATGAAGCGGGCGGCTGGCGCATCGGCACCCCGGCCATGCGCGTGGAAGGCACCAACTATGCGGCCGACGTGCGCGGCGGGGTCTGGTTCCAGGGCGACGGCACGCGCCCGTGGCTGCAACTGGCGGCCAAGCTGGATGATGTGCCGATGACCGCCGCCAAGCGGTTCTGGATCCATTCGAAAATGAGCAAGGGCGCCACCGATTGGCTGGATGCCGCTTTGGTGGGCGGCCAGGTGCGCGGCGGCATCGGTCTGGTCAGCGGTGATCTGGACGATTGGCCGTTCGACCACAACGATGGCCGCTTCGAGGCCACCGGCCACATCAGCAACGGCGACATCCGCTTCCAGCACGATTGGCCGGTGATGGGCCAGGTCGATGCCGATATCGCCTTCATCGGCCCCGGCTTCCACATGCAGGGCCGCGGCGATCTGGCCGGCGTGGCAGTGCAGAAGTTCGAGGCGGGCATTGCCGATTTCGGCCAGCAGCCGCTGTACGTGCGCGCCGACAGCCAGAGCGATGCCGGCCGGCTGCTGGCGATGCTGCGGCAGAGCGGGCTGCACAAAGAATACGGCGACACCCTCGACAATCTGGTGGCCAGCGGACCGGCCAACGTGCATTTCGATCTGCTGCAGCCGCTGCACCACGACGAAGGCGGCGGCCACCTGGGAGGCACGGTGGACCTGGCCGGGGTGAAGCTGGTGGACAAACGCTTCGATCTCGAATTCGATGCAATGCGCGGCCAGGCACGCTATGGCAGCGGTGGGTTCGGTGCCGAGGATCTGGCCGTGCGCCACCTCGGTCAGGACGGCCGCTTGAGCCTGCGCGCCGGGGGCTACGTGCGTGATCCGGCGCTGGCCTTCGAATCGGAACTGTCCGCCCGCCTGGATGCCAAGGTGCTGATCGACCGGGCGCCGGAGATGGCCTGGCTGAAGCCCTACCTTGATGGCACCTCGGCTTGGACCATCGCGGTCAACCTGCCCAAGGCAGTTCCCGGTGCGCCGGCCCCGCCGAGCGAGCTTCGCCTGCATTCGGACCTGGTCGGTACCCGCCTGGACCTGCCGGCGCCGCTGGACAAGCCGGCGGCAGACCCGCTGGCCACCACTGTGTCGGCCCAGCTACCGATGGGCGATGGGCGCATCGACGTCGCCTTCGGCCAGCGCCTGGCCCTGGCGGCGCGCACCCACAACAACCAGACCGGCGTGCAGGTGACGATGGGAAGCGGTCGCGTCGACCGTGATCCGCCGCCGAGCGGGCTGGTCATCAACGGCCACAGTCCGACCCTGGATGCGCTGGAGTGGATCAGCCTGGCCCGTGGCGCAGGCGGTGACGGCGACCCGATGCCGCTGCGCGCGGTGGACGTGCAGGTCGGCCGGCTGATGCTGATCGGCGGTATCTTTGAACAGACCCGGCTGCGGCTGCGGCCGGGCGCGCAGGCCCTGGAGGTGCGCTTGGACGGTCCCGCGCTGGCAGGCCGCCTGAGCGTGCCCAATGCCGACGGCGGCACCATCAGCGGCCAGCTTGACCGCGTGCACTGGCAGTCGCCCCCGACCGCGCCGGACGCTGACAGGGCAGTGGCTGCTGCGCGGCCGCAGACCGGTGCCGATGACATCGATCCGGCCAAGCTGCCCCCATTCGCGCTGGACATCGCCGACCTGAAGTTCGGCAAGGTGGTGCTGGGCCAGGCGGTGCTGCGTACGCGGCCGCTGGGCAATGGGCTGAACGTGGACCAGCTGCGCTTCCGCGCACCCGATCAGGAGATCGACATCACCGGCCGTTGGCTGGGCAAGGGCGACGGTGCACGCACTGAGCTGACCGCGGACGTGCGCAGCGAAGACCTGGGCGGGTTGATGCAGAACCTGGACTACGGCGGCCAGCTGCGTGGCGGCTCCGGACAGGCGCAGCTGCAGGCAGCCTGGGCAGGTGGCCCGTCGGATTTCCAGCTGGGCAATCTACAGGGCACGCTCGACATCGATGCGCGCAATGGCCAGCTGCTGGAACTGGATCCCGGCGCCGGCCGCGTGCTCGGCCTGCTCAGCGTGGCGCAGCTGCCGCGTCGCCTGATGTTCGATTTCCGCGACTTCTTCTCCAAGGGCTTCGCCTTCAACCATATCGAAGGCGGCATGCGCTTCGCCGATGGCATGGCGCGTACCGACAAGGTGCTGATCGAGGGCCCGGCGGCCAACATCACCATCCGCGGCCAGACCGATCTGCGCCAGCAGCAGTTCGACCAGACCATCGATGTCAACCCGCGCGCGGGCAACCTGCTGACCGTGGTTGGCGCGGTGGCCGGCGGCCCCGTGGGCGCGGCGCTGGGTGCGGCCACCAATGCGGTATTGTCCAAGCCATTGGGCGAGATCGGCGCCCGCACCTACCGGGTCACCGGCCCGTGGAAGGAGCCCAAGGTGGAGGTGATCGAGCGCAGCCGCGACCGCACCCCGGCTCCATCGCCGGCGTCGGCTCCGGCCCCGGTTCCGGTTCCGGGCGTGCCGCCGAGCGTCACCGACCTGCCGCGCCCGCGTTGAGCGGCGTGGCCCCTGTTCATCCGCGGCCTTGCCTGGCCGCCTCCAGACCCCCAGATCGAGACCATGACTGATAACGCACTGACGCTTGCCCAGGACCGCCTGCTGCGCCCCGGTGGCCTGGACACCGCCGGCCTGGAGCGCACCTTCGGCCAGTTGCTGGGCCCCGGCGTGGACTTCGGCGACCTGTACTTCCAGCATGCCCGGCGCGAAAGCTGGAGCGTGGAAGACGGCATCGTCAAGGACGGCGCCCACTCCATCGAGCAGGGCGTGGGCGTGCGCGCAATCGCCGGTGAGAAGACCGGCTTTGCCTATTCCGATGACATCCATGCCGATGCCCTGCTGACCGCGGCGCAGTCGGCCCGCGCGATTTCGCGCGAGGGCGGCGCGCAGACCGGTCGTTCGCTGCTGCGCGGCAACGCGCGTGCGCTGTACCCGACGCTGGACCCGATCGACAGCCTGGGCAACGAGGCCAAGGTGGAGGTGCTCAAGCGCCTGGACGGCTACCTGCGTGCTGCCGACCCGCGGGTGAAGCAGGTGATGGTCAGCCTGTCCGGTGGCGTCGACACCGTGCTGGTCGCGCGCACCGACGGCGTGCTGGGCGCCGACGTGCGCCCGCTGGTGCGGCTGAACGTGCAGGTGATCGTCGAGCAGAACGGCCGCCGAGAATCGGGCTATGCCGGCGGCGGCGGCCGCTACGGCTATGCCGAATTGTTTGCCGAGGGCCGCCCGGAAGCCTTCGCCCGCGAGGCGCTGCGGCAGGCACTGGTGAACCTGGATGCGGTACCCGCGCCGGCTGGCGTGATGCCGGTGGTGCTCGGCCCGGGCTGGCCCGGCGTCCTGCTGCACGAGGCGGTCGGCCACGGCCTGGAAGGGGACTTCAACCGCAAGGGCACCAGTGTCTACGCTGGCCGCATCGGTGAGCGGGTGGCCGCGCCGGGCGTGACCATCGTCGACGACGGCACCCTGGATGGCCGTCGCGGCTCGCTCAACATCGATGACGAGGGCCACCCGAGCCAGTGCACCACGCTGATCGAGGACGGCATCCTGGTGGGCTACATGCAGGACAGCCTCAATGCGCGGCTGATGGGCGTGGCGCCGACCGGCAACGGCCGCCGCGAATCCTTCGCGCACCTGACCATGCCGCGCATGACCAACACTTACATGCGCGCCGGCCAGCACGACCCGAAGGAGATGATCCGTTCGGTGAAGAAGGGCCTGTACGCCGTCAACTTCGGTGGCGGCCAGGTCGACATCACCAGCGGCAAATATGTGTTCTCGGCCACCGAGGCCTATCTGATCGAGGATGGCCGGATCACCGCGCCGGTGAAGGGCGCTACCCTGATCGGCAACGGGCCGGAAACGATGCAGAAGGTACGCATGGTCGGTAACGACCTTGCGCTGGATGAGGGCGTGGGTATCTGCGGCAAGGATGGCCAGAGCGTGCCGGTGGGTGTGGGCCAGCCCTCGCTGCTGATCGAGGGCATCACGGTCGGCGGTACCCAGGCCTGAACCGGGCGATGGCCAGCGCCACCGCCCGGGCCGGCGCGGACTCAGTCCTCGTCGGCTTCGCCGGTCTCGACGTCGTCGGCCTCATCGGCCACGGCCTTCAGGCCCAGCGCCGCCGGCAGCATCAGCGCGCGCAGCACCTGGAAGATCTCGCGGTAGGCGCGCGGCGGCTTGTTCTTCGCCTTTTCGGCCTGCGCGTTGCGCACCAGCGTGCGCAGCTGCTGGCGGTCGGCCTGCGGGTAGTCGTCCAGCAGGGCGGCCAGCGCCTTGTCGCCATCGGTCAGCAGGCGCTCGCGCCAGTCTTCGGCGCGATGCATCATCGCCACCTCGCGGCGGCCGGTTTCGCTGTTGGCGTCCAGCGCATCGCGGATCGCGTCCAGCGTGGCGTCTTCCTCGCGGCGCATGTGCTTGGCCAGGAACGCCAACTGCCGCTTGTGGGCGATGTGGGCGGTGATCCGCTTGCACTCGGCGATATGCGGCAGCAGGTCTTCCGGGATCGGCAGGCGCGCCAGCTGGGCCGGGGTCAGCGACACCAGCTTCTCGCCCAGGGCCAGGACATCGAGCGCGTCGCGCCGGTTCTGGCTGCGGCTCTTGTCGTGGAATTCACCGGTTTCTTCGTCGCGTCCGCGCATCGTCCCTACCTGATCTCAAAAAAGTCGCCCGGCGTGATGCCGGGCCCAACCCGCACAGGATAAAGCATTGAACGTGATCGCCCCTGAAGTGGCCGTCGGCGACGACAGCCCGGCCCGTCTGGAACGCCTGGCCGACCTTTCCCAGCAGCTGCTGGAGCGCGCCCGCGCGCTGGGCGCCAGCCAAGCCGAAGTGAGCTGCAGCGAAGACCGTGGCATGGAAGTGAATGTCCGCCTCGGCGAGGTCGAGACCGTGCAGTCCACCCGCGACGGTGGCATCGCCGTGACCGTCTATTTCGGCCAGCGCAAGGGCAGTGCCAGCACCGCCGACCTGAACGAGGCAAGCCTGGCGGCCACGGTCGAGCAGGCCTGCGCGATCGCCCGGCACACCGAAGACGACCTGGCCGCCGGCCTGGCCGAGGCCGCGCTGATGGCCCGCGATTTCCCTGATCTGGACAGCTGGCACCCCTGGGCGCTGCAGGCCGACGAGGCCGTGGACCTGGCCCTGGCCTGTGAAGCGGCTGGCCGCGAGGCCGACGCCCGCATCAGCAACTCCGATGGCGCTTCGGTGTCGAGCATGCAGAGCGTCTCGGTCTATGCCAACTCGCACGGGTTCATCGGCCGCGAGCGCGGCACCCACCATTCAGTCGGCTGCGCGCTGATCGCCGGCAGCGGCGACGGCATGCAACGTGATGGCTGGTACACCGGTGGCCTGGCCCGCGAGGACCTGGAGGCAGCCGACCATGTGGGCCGCCACGCGGCCGAGCGCACCGTGGCCCGCCTGCAGCCGCGCTCGCTGCCCACCAGCAGCATGCCGGTGCTGTTCGCCCCGGAAGTCGCGCGCAGCCTGGTCGGCCACCTGCTGTCGGCGGTGTCCGGCGGTGCCCTGTACCGTCAGGCCAGCTTCCTGCTGGACAGCGTGGGCCAGCAGCTGTTCCCCGACTGGATGCAGATCGAGGAGCTGCCGCATCTGCGCCGTGGCCTGCGTTCGGCCGCCTTCGATGGTGACGGCGTGGCCACCCGCGCCTCGGCGCTGGTCCGTGACGGCGTGCTGCAGCGCTATGTGCTGGGCAGCTATTCAGCACGCAAGCTGGGCCTGCAGACCACGGCCAATGCCGGTGGCGTGCACAACCTGCAGTTGGCGGCCAACGCAGGCCCGTTGCAGGACATCGCCCGGCAGATGGGCCAGGGCCTGCTGGTGACCGAGCTGATGGGGCAGGGCGTGAACGGGGTGACCGGCGATTATTCGCGCGGCGCCGGGGGCTTCAAGGTCGAGAACGGGGAGATCCAGTACCCGGTCGACGGCATCACCATCGCTGGCAACCTGCGGGACATGTTCAGCGCCATTGAAGCGGTCGGCAGTGACATCGACCCGCGCTCGCACATCCGGACCGGCTCGATCCTGGTCGGGCGGATGACCATCGCCGGTAATGATTGATGCCATTGATGGCGTAAGCTATGCGCGCCTGACGCAATCGGCCCGCTGCCGGTTGCTCAAGACCACCCAAAGAAAAGGAGTTTTGTCGTGAGCGATTTCGAAAACGTGCCGGCCGCCGCGAGCGTGCCGAGCGACCAGCGCACCATGGCGCTGGCCGCGCACCTGCTGGGCATCTTCACCGGTTTCATCGGCGCCCTGATCATCTGGCTGATCAACAAGGATGACGCCAGCAAGGCCTTCGTCACCGACCAGGCCAAGGAAGCCCTGAACTTCCAGATCACCATCAGCATCGCCATGCTGATCTGCATCATCCTGATGATCGTGATCATTGGCGGCATCCTGGCGCCGGTTGTCGGCCTGATCAGCCTGGTGTTCAGCGTCATCGCTGCAGTGAAGGCCAACAACGGCGAAGCCTACCGCTACCCGTTCGCGCTGCGCCTGATCAAGTAAGCGGCAACGATCAACGACGCATGAAGAAACGCCCGGCAGTGCCGGGCGTTTCCATTTGCGGCGCGGGTAGCGCCGGGCCAGGCCCGGCGAGCCCGCTCAGTGATCGCGTTCTACCGCCAGCGTCGCCAGCGCACGCAGCGCGTCGGCCTCTTCGCCATACCCGGCCAACGCCGACTGCATGCGCGCTGCCAGTTCGCGGAGGTGCGCCTTGGCGCCGTCCATGCCCAGCAGTGCCGGGAAGGTGCTCTTGTCCTGTGCCTGGTCCTTGCCGGCGGTCTTGCCCAGCTGCTCGGAACTGGCTTCGACATCAAGGATGTCATCGCGCACCTGGAAGGCCAGGCCGAGCGCATCGGCAAAGTCATCCAGCTGGGCCAGCCGTGCTTCCGGGGCGTGGCCGCACAGCGCGCCCATGCGCACCGCGGCGCGGATCAATGCACCGGTCTTCAGGGCGTGCATGCGGGTCAGCGCGGCCAGCGACTGCTGCTGGCCGGTGGCATCGATATCCAGCGCCTGGCCGCCGCACATGCCGGACGCACCGGAGGCGTGGGCCAGGGTCTGCAGGCAGGCCACGCGCAGCGTGGCCGGCAGCGGGGCATCGGCCAGCAGGCCGAAGGCGCGTGTCTGCAGGGCGTCACCGGCCAGGATCGCGGTGGCTTCGTCGAAGGCGATATGGGTGGTCGGCTTGCCGCGGCGCAGGGCGTCATCGTCCATCGCCGGCAGGTCGTCATGCACCAGCGAATAGGCGTGGATCATTTCCACCGCCATGGCAGCGGCATCGAGCTGGTCCGCCGGTGCGCCGAACAGCTGGCCGCTGGCGTACACCAGCAGCGGGCGCATGCGCTTGCCACCGCCCAGCACCGAATAGCGCAACGCCTGGTGCAGGCGCCGGGGTGCTTCGGCAGGGGAGGGCAGGGCGGCGTCGAGCTGACTTTCGATACGGTCGCGCCAGCGGGCAAACTGCGCGTCAGCCGTCATGGCTGGGCGGATCAAAGGGTTCTGCGGTTTCGGGCTGTGCCGGGTCGCTGAGCAGGCGCACGCGCAGTTCGGCCTGTTCCAGCGCCTGCTGGCACTGGCGGTACAGACCGACGCCACGTTCGTAAGCACTGAGCGACGCTTCCAGGCTCAGCTCGCCGGTTTCCATCTGCTCCACCAGCTGTTCAAGCGATTCAAGCGACTGCTCGAACCGGGCAACGGGGGAGGCGTTTTCGGGGGACTTCTTGGCCATGCGACAAGTGTGGACGGCTGCCGCGCGGGGGTCAATTCACCAACCGCCGGGTCGCCACTGCAGCTGCGCATCGTGGGCCTGCAGCCAGGCCTGCAGCGGCGCGGAAACCACCACGTCAGCGGCGGCCAGCAGCTGCCCGCCGTCGAACAACAGGGGCAGCTGCGCGCGCCGCCACGGCGCCAGGTGTTCGCGCTGCAGGCAGTCCTTGAGCGCGTGTGAATGGGTGCGGCCCGGCAGCAGGATGCGTTCGCCGCCCTGCCGCGCACGGACCTGCAGGGGGCGGTCGAACGCTTCGCCGCCAAGCAGGCGAAGCTGCCCGCCATCGGGCAGCGGCAGCGGCTCACGGCCATCCCACGTTGCTTGCCAGCCTGCCGGCAGCACCGGCAGGTGTGCCGGCAGCAGGTAGGCATGGTCGCGCCATTGCTGGATGGCATGATTCTGCCAACGCACCTGGGCCTGGCGATCTTTGGGGGTTTCCAGCAGCTCCTGTTGAAGTTGCCGCAGCACGGAGGCCGGCAACGGCGCGGCGCCATGCGCGCGCACCCAGGCGCGCAGCACCCGTGCACCGCGTGCCGGCGATACCTGGCGCAGCAGCTGCAGCGACAGTACGCGGGGCACCACTTCCAGGTGTGCGATCAGCTCGGCGTCTTCCTCGTCCAGCAGCGTGCGCGTCTGCGCGCAGTGGGCGGCACTGCCGGCCAGCGCAGCGGCTGCATGTGGCCAGCGCTGCCGCAGCAGCGGCAGGACGCGCAGGCGCAGGAAGTTGCGGTCGACTTCGTCGCTTGCATTGCTGGGGTCTTCGATCCAGTGCAGGGCGTGGGTCTGCGCGTAGTCGCGCAGTGCTGCGCGTGCGGTGTGCAGCAGCGGCCGCCACAGGCGGTTGTCGTGCAGGACGCTGTCCTCAGTCATCGCTGCCAGGCCATCGATGCCGGAGCTGCGCAGTGCGCGCAGCAGGAAGGTTTCGGCCTGGTCGTCCTGGTGCTGGGCCAGCGCCAGCGTTTCGCCTTCGCGCAGTTCGGCGGCGAAGGCCGCGCGCCGCGCCTGGCGTGCCGCCGCTTCCAGGCCCAGGCCTGCCGTGGTATCGACCTGCACGCGGTGTACCGCCAGTGCGATGCCCAGCGCATCGCATTGCTGCTGGCAGTGCTGCACCCAGGCATCGGCGCTGGCCTGCAGGCCGTGGTGCACGTGCACGGCGCGCAGGGGCGTGCCGTTGGCCTGTGCGCAGCTGTGCAGCCAGTGCAGCAGCACGGTCGAATCCAGGCCGCCGCTGTAGGCGACGAGCAGCGGGGATTCCAGCGCGACGAGCGTGGGGAAGGTACTCACGGCGGGAAGTATAAGGGGGGGGGGCTGGCAAGGCTGCGCCCTGCACCTGCCGAATCAACGTCAACGTCAACGTCAACGTCAACAGCAGAAGCTGGTTTCCTGAGGGTTGGCGGGGTGGGTCCGGTTGAGGGGGACGGCGTGAATACGTCCATGTAGCCTCGGTCGCCGCATCCATGCGGCTCACGCCCCCTCAACCGGACGCACCCCGCCTTCGACATTATCCCGCGATCTGTCGGAACCTGCTGCTGATGGCGGATACCGATGTTGGTGGGTGCCGGCCGTTGGTCGGCACGGAGATCCATTTCGATATCTGATGGATTTCATCCACGCATGGCGTGGATCTACTGGCCGGGCTCCGACCCCATTTGAATATCGATATCTGACAGATGTGCCGACCAACGGTCGGCACCCACCAACAGCCGCGTGAACCTGTCGAAGGCGGGGCACTGTGGGTTTGCGGGATGTGAGCGCCATGGATGGTGCGACCAAGGCTACATGGACGTACTTGCGCCGCCCCCTCAACCGGACGCACCCCGCCTTCGACATTGTCCCGCGATCTGTCGGAACGTGCTGCTGATGGCGGATACCGATGTTGGTGGGTGCCGACCTTTGGTCGGCACGGAGATCCATTTCGATATCTGATGGATTTCATCCACGCATGGCGTGGATGTACTGGCCGGGCTCCGACCCCATTTGAATATCGATATCTGACAGATGCGCCGACCAACGGTCGGCACCCACCAACAGCCGCGTGAACCTGTCGA
>NZ_JBNNHG010000018.1:0-15839 GCF_050268705.1 Stenotrophomonas sp. NPDC077659
AGCCGCATGGATGCGGCGACCGAGCTTACATGGACGTACTTGCAGCGTCCCCTGCCACCGGACCCACCCCGCAATCCCTCAGGAAGCCAGCTTTTGACGTTGCCGTTGCCGTTGCCGTTGCCGTTGATTGCAGCGGGTGCAGGGCTGCAAGCCCTGCAGGCCCCCCTACCTGAACAGGGCTTTTTGCGTGAAGTCTTCAAGATCGTTTAGACTTGCGCGGTCTGCAGCGGCCGTCCGTTTCCCTCCGGGATCGCCGGCGACCTGGGTCCGCCCTCTTCGCCCGCCCCCACTCCGACGCCGTTCGTCACGCATTCCAGCCTGCGCTCCGTGCCGGCTGCACCCAATTCTCGCAGCGCGGTTCACGGGAACGCTCCGAGTCAGCCGATCAGTTTGATCTGCCCCCGTCTGTCCGCTCGGACAGGCGTTTCTTGTACTTGGAGCATTCTCAATGTCGTTTGAATCCCTGGGCCTTGCGCCTTTCCTGCTGCGCGCGCTCGCCGAGCAGGGCTACGAACACCCGACCCCGATCCAGCAGCAGGCGATCCCGCTGGCGCTGGCCGGTCGCGACCTGCTGGCCGGTGCACAGACCGGTACCGGCAAGACCGCCGCCTTCGGCCTGCCGCTGCTGCAGCACCTGGGCACCGCCTCGCAGGAAGTGCGTGCCGGCCCGCGCAAGCCGCGTGCGCTGATCCTGGCCCCGACCCGCGAACTGGCCACCCAGGTGCATGACAGCCTGCGCGGTTACAGCAAGTACCTGCGCATTCCCAGCGCCTGCATCTACGGCGGCGTCGGCATGGGCAACCAGCTGGACATCCTGCGCCGTGGCGTGGACCTGCTGGTGGCCTGCCCGGGCCGCCTGATCGATCACCTGGAGCGCCGCAGCGTCGACCTGTCCGGCATCGAAGTGCTGATCCTGGACGAAGCCGACCGCATGCTCGATATGGGCTTCCTGCCGTCGATCAAGCGCATCCTGGCCAAGCTGCCGAAGCAGAACCGGCAGACGCTGCTGTTCTCGGCCACCTTCGAGGACAACATCCGCCAGCTGGCGCTGGAGTTCATGCGCAACCCGGAACAGATCCAGGTGACGCCGAAGAACACCGTGGCCGAGACCATCACCCACCGCGTGCACCCGGTCGATGCCGGCCGCAAGCGCGATCTGCTGCTGCACCTGCTGGCGCAGGACAGCCGTGAGCAGACCCTGGTCTTCGCGCGTACCAAGCATGGCAGCGACAAGCTGGCCACGTTCCTGGAAAAGTCCGGCATCAAGACCGCGGCAATCCATGGCAACAAGAGCCAGGGCCAGCGCCTGCGTGCACTGGGTGACTTCAAGGCCGGCCGCGTGACCGTGCTGGTGGCCACCGACATCGCCGCACGCGGCATCGACATCAACGAGTTGCCGAAGGTGATCAACTTCGATCTGCCGATGGTGGCCGAGGATTACGTGCACCGCATCGGCCGTACCGGCCGCAACGGTTCGACCGGCCAGGCGATTTCGCTGGTGGCGCAGGATGAAGTGAAGCTGCTGCGTGCGATCGTGCGCCTGCTGGGCCGCGACATGGACATCCGCGATGTGCCGGGCTTCGAGCTGCAGACGCCGATCCGCTGGGGCAACAGTGCACCGGGCAAGGCCGAGCACGACACCGGCGAACGCGCACCGCGCAAGAGCCACGCGCGCCGTCCGCACGGTGATGCGCCGCGCCACGCGCACGCGGGCCCGAAGAAGGCCGGTGGCGGCCGTCGCGAGGGCGGTGGCAATGGCCAGCAGCGTGCCGGTGCGGGCGCGGGTCAGGGGCAACGTCGTGGCGGTGGCGGCAATGGTGGCGGCCGTGGCCGTGGCCAGGGCGGCAACGGCGGCGGTCGCGCCGGCTGATTGCAACTGACGGTTGTAGCGCTTCCCGCTGCGCGGGGGGGCTATCGAGGGACGGCGCTGAGGCGCCGTCCTTTTTTTGTGCTGGCTGCCCGGATGGTGTTGGAGCTTGCGGTTGGTTCTGCGTGGGCGTTGGGGAGCGGGGGCGGCGGTGAAAGCGGACCGATCCCCACCGGACACCAGCTTGCGCGTACGTCCACAGGCTGCCGGCCAGCGGCCGGCACTACCCTTGGCTGTTGCCGGCAACGGCCTGCACTACCGCATCCGTCGTTCCGGCGAGTGGCCCCTCACCCTCGCGCCTTGGCCGGATTCACCAGATTCCCGAAGAAGATCGCGTTGATCAGCAGGCGATCCGTGCCATGCCAGTACTTGCGATGCGCCGGATCATCAGCAAACAGCACCACGTTGCCCTGCCCCTGCGGCGATACCAGCAGCCATGCACTGCCTGCGACCCGTGCGCGGTTGCGCTCGGACAGGTACCCGTTCACCCGTGGCGTCGCGTCGATACGAACCACCGTCGAGAACGGATTCGCACTCGGCTGCAGGGTGACGGAGTTTTCCTTGTTGACCGCCAGCTGCCGGCGCGGCACGCCGAAAGCCAACGGGTGGGTCGTATCAACGTCCGCGCTGAGGATGTTGCCGCTGACCCGCTCGATCGCAGCGATGTCACGCTGGTCGCCGAAGGCACGACGATCTGCGTCGGCCGCATCCTCTTCCTTGCCCAGCGACTCACCTTCGGCCAGCTTCTGTTCCACCGCCCACTTCGACGCGCTGCCATAGGTCACCAGCGAACCCCCTGCCTGCACCCAGCGCTTCAGCGCGGCCACGGCGGCGGCGTCGATACCGGTGTAGGTGCCACCGGACAGCACGATGGTGGTGTAGCGGTCCAGCGGGATCCTGCCCAGCTGCTGCGGGTCCAGCTTGCTCGCCGGAAGATGCAGCTGCTGGTCGAGCAGGAACCACGCCGAACCAATCTCGGTGGCGGCCACGCCCTCGCCCATCACCAGGGCCACGGCAGGCTTGCGCAGTGCCTTGACGCCATCGCTGCCGAGGTCGATGCCATCACTGCTGCGGCCGCTGGACAGGGCATGCACCTGCACGCCCGCCTCGCGTGCGGCGGCGGTCACTGCCTCGAGCAGGGCCGCGCCCTGCAGCGGCTGTCCGGCCACCGGGATGATCAGGCTGCCTGCGGCGAAGTCGACGTGGCCCTGCCCGGTGCTGCTGCTGAACGGCTTGAACGCGGCACGCGCAGCAAGCCCCTTGAACTGCAACGCGGCCAGCGCGCGGCCGGCGTTGTAGTCGCGCCAGTCGATGGCGTAGGCAAAACCGGCCTGACCGCCATTCACCGCGCCCTGCACCGTCGGCAGCGCCGTCACCCGGGTACCACCATCGATGCGGCTGCGGCTGCCCGCGAAGGCAACGCCATAGGCCGGTGCGATCGCATAGCTGGTGCTGCCGTAGAACACATCGCCCTTGATGGGCGGGGTCTCGGCGAAAATGGAATGGACCAAGCGGAACTGCGCCTGCTGCACCGGCACGACGTAGGCGCTGCCCGCGTCAAAGCGCTGGCCGTCAACGGTGACCGCGCGGTCCAGTGCATGCACCTCGATGCGATGCAGCAACAGCAGTTCCAGCAGGCGCCGGGTCAGTGCCGGGTCGTGCGCATCGCCGAACACGAAGCTCTTCACCGGCTGCTGTGCAGCCTGCTTCAGCGCGCTCTGGAAGAAGTCCTTCTGCAGGTCGAACAGGCCACTGCGCTCGGTCACCGCACCGCGCACCGTGCCCAGGCCGGTGGCGACCTGGTTGCGGATGGTGAACGGGAAGGTCAACAGGCCATTCACCGATTCCTGCACGTGGCCACGCGAACTGGCCTGTTCGACGGTGACGCCCACCGCACCGTGGAAGTCCGGATAGGTCGAGCCGTACACCGGTGAGAAGTTGTCGAAGTTCTCACCCGTGTAATAGAGCGAGCCCAGTGCATCCAGCGACTGTGCATGGTACTTGGCCAGTGTCTTGTTGAACGCGTAGGACGCGGGGGGAATCAGCGGGCTGTGCATGCTCTTCGGCGAGGGCTCGAAGTAGTACGTGCTGTCCTTGCCCATTTCGTGGAAATCGATCTGCACGTTCGGATACCACTGGTGGAACACGTCGACCTTGGGCCGCGAATCCTGCTGGGTCAGCGCCAGCCAGTCGCGGTTGAGATCGGTGAAGTAGTGGTTGGTGCGGCCCTGCGGGAACGGTTCAACGTGTTCCTTGTCGGCCGGATCGGACGAGGCCGGATCCGAGGCCCACGCGTTGTGCCAGTTTGCGGCGCGGTCGCGGCCGTCGGGGTTCTGCGCCGGGTCGAACAGCACCACCGACTGCCGCAGCCACTGCTGGGTTTCGGCACTGCGGTTGGCCACCAGGTAGTAGGCGGTCAGCATCGCCGCTTCACCGCTGGAGGTTTCATTGCCATGCACGCTGTAGCCCAGCCACACCACCACCGGGCTGTCGCCAGCGGCGCTGCGCGGCTGCGCCGGGTCGACCAGGGTGGCGTGCTGCTGGCGGATCCGGTCGAGGCGCGCCTGGTTGTCGGCAGCGGTGACGGTGGCGATCAGCAGCGGACGGCCTTCGTAGCTGCGGCCGATCTCCTGCACGCGGATCCTGTCCGAGTGCTTCGCCAGTTCCTGGAAATAGGCCACCAGCTGGTCATGGCGGGTGTAGCGGCTGCCGATCGGGTAGCCGAGGAACTGCTCGGGGCTGGGAATGGCGGCATCGAACGCGGCAGCGTCGGTGGCCTGCGGGAAGAAGTACGCACTCTGGGCCTGTGCCGGCAGCGGCAAGGACAGGACGGTGGCGGCGGCAAGCAGCAGCGGAAGAACGGCACGGCGGTGGAAGGACACGGTAACTCCCCAGGAAGCAGGACAGCGGCAACGCGGCCAGCCACGCACGGTGGCCGGCCGCGGCGATGGCGTCAGAAGCGGTAATCGAAGCCGAGGGTGAAGTAGCGGCCACGCAGGTCGTACTGGCTGAAGTCGTACGGCGCGCGGATACCCGGGAACGAGGCGTCGTACGGCGGCGTCCTGTCAGCCAGGTTCTGCACCTTGGCGTACACGGTCAGCTTGTCGATACCGGCATAGGCCAGGTACAGATCGAACTGGTTGTACGCATCGACGCGGTCCTGCACGGCGGCAGCGGCGGTGCTGGCCTTCTGGTCGTAGCCGCTGGTGTAGTACCAGGTGACTGCGGCGGTGAAATCGCGGAAGGTCCAGTCCAGCGTGGTGGTCGCCTTGTTCTTCGGCAGGGTGGCGCCGAGGTTGCTGCCGGCGTAGTCCACCAGCGGCCCGCCGACCACGGTGGGGCGACGGTAGTCACGCACGTGGGTGTAGGCCGAAGACAGGGTGAAGTCGCCGAGCGCGGCGGTCGGAATGCGCTGGCGCAGTTCGACATCGATGCCGGAGGTCTTCAGCTCGCTCAGGTTCTGGTAGCGGTTGAACACGGCCAGCAGCTTGCCGCGCTCATCGCGCTGCACCGCGCCGGCCACGTTGTCGTTGACCAGGGTCTGGGTGTTGTTGGTGCCGACCAGGTTGTCCAGCTGGATGCGGTAGTAATCCACGCTCAGGTTGGTATTGGCCCAGGGCGAGAGCACCACGCCGAAGTTCACGCTTTTGGTGCGCTCGGGCTTGAGGTCGCTGTTGCCGACGGTGAAGAAGGTCGGGTTCTGCCGCGAACCGGGCACGTCCGGATCACGCGGATCGACCACGCTGCCGTAGGCGATGCTGGTGCTGTTGGAATTCTCCGACAGCGATGGCGCACGGAAGCCCTTCGACGCCGAAGCGCGCACCAGCAGGAAGTCCAGCGGCTGCCAGCGCAGGCCGAGCTTGGGCGAGAACGCATCACCGAAATCGTCGTAATGGTCGGCACGCGCGGCAGCCGACAGTTCCAGCGTCGAGGCCAGCGGCACGTTCACTTCGGCGTAGGCGGCGCTGACCTTGCGCTCGCCATGGACTTCCGCGATGGCCGGGCGCACCTGCAGGCCGGCGTCGATCTGCCAGGGGTTGTTGGAATCGAGCTTCTCGCGGCGCCATTCGGCACCGGCGGCGAAGCCGATGTCACCGGCCCAGGTGTGGCCCAGAGTGCCGGAGAGTTTCGCGTCCACGCCCTGCAGCACCGACTCGGCCGGGCGCAGGGTGGAGATGTTGATGGCATCGATGACCGACTGCGGCGTGGCCGACGGGTTGAGCAGGTTGTAGCTGCCGCTGGCCAGCGCGTCGGCCAGCGCCCAGCGGTTGGCGAAACCACCCGATACCGTTTCGCGCTCGCTGCTGCGTGCGCCGAACGCGGCCACTTCCCAATCCCAGGCGGCGGTGCTGCCGCGCAGTCCGACCACGCCACGATAGGCGGTGGAGCGGTTGGTCTTGATGGTGCCGCCGAGGTCAAAGAACGTGTATTCGATCGGCACCGCGCGGCCATACGGGTTGTACGGGCTGCTGGCCGGCAGGTTGGACGACACCGGCTCTGCCAGGCCGGTTTCAGCATTCAGGGCGAAGCGGCCGCTTTCCAGGGTGAAGAACGGGCTGCTGCCGAACCAAGCGGCGCTCTTGATCTGGCTGTACAGCACTTCGCCGAACGCCTCGACGTTTTCACCGAGGCGGAACGTGCCGTTGGCATAGGCCTGGTAGCGCTTGGTCGAGGGAATCAGCGTGGTGTACGGCGCCTGGTTGTAGCCGCAGGTATCACCGGCCAGGCCGTCGATGGGCGCGCTGGCCACGCGGGTGGTGCCGGTGGGGCAGTTGCCGTCGGCATCGAGCATGGGCACCGAGACACCATTGATGAGGTAGCGCGCGCCCTTGGCCGACCAGCCGTTCCAGCGGCCGCCCGGCTTGTCGGTATAGATGCCGCTCCTGGTCAGGTTGCGCTCGTCCTGGTCCAGGCGCTCGCGGTTGTAGCCCTGCAGGCTGAAGAGGATGTTGTAGCCGTCGGTGTCGAGATCACCCAGGCCGCCGACGAACTTCAGGTTCTGCTCGTGCAGGCCGCCCTGGTCGGCGCCGCCGAAGCTGCCGCCGATCTCGGCACCTTCGAAGTTCTGCCGGGTGATGATGTTGACCACGCCGGCCACGGCGTCGGAGCCGTACACCGCCGAGGCGCCGTCCTTGAGCACTTCGATGCGCTCCACCGCCACCAGTGGCAGCGCGTTGAGGTCGACGAAGGTGTCGGACAGGCCGCCGGCCGGGAAGCCGTAGTTGGCCAGGCGGCGGCCATTGAGCAGCACCAGCGTGTTCTTCTGCGAAAGGCCGCGCAGACCAATGCCCGCTGAGCCGGACGCCCAGCCGTTGTTGGTGGTTTCGTTGTTGGCGTTGCCGGTGTTGGCCGAGATCGAGCGCAGCACGTCGGCGACAGTGGCCTTGCCGGTCTGTTCCAGCTGCTGGCGGCCGATCACCTGCACCGGGTTGGAGGCCTCGGTGTCGGTGCGCTTGATGTTGGAACCAGTGACGCGCACGGCGGCCAGGGTGCTGGCGTCACTACTGGTATCGGCGGTGGATTCGGCGGCGGCGGACAAAGGCGCGGCCAGAGCGACGGCCAGGGCCGCCACGAGCAGGGTGTGCTGGGGCATGACGATGTAGGGGGTGGTAGTGGGCGACGGAAGTTCCGCAGTTATCCATGCCAGGTCTGGCGCGACCAATAACATCTCTTCATACGGATATAAGGGAAACTATCATCTCTTCATCCGGATGAAAAGAATTGATTCACGAAAAGCAAACAACCGGAACGATCGCGCGGGTGGTGCCGGCGTACAATCGCGACATGGAAATCTTCAAAATCTTCATGCTCGAGGCGGCCCACCGCCTGCCCAACGTGCCACCGGGGCACAAGTGCGCGCGCCTGCACGGCCACTCTTTCCGGCTGGAACTGAAGGTAGAGGGCGAACCGGGCGCGCAGACCGGCTGGATCATGGATTTCGGCGATGTCAAAGCCGCCTTCCAGCCGATCTACGACCGCTTGGACCACCATTACCTCAATGACATCCCCGGCCTGGAAAACCCGACCAGCGAGAACCTGGCCGTGTGGATCTGGAACGAGCTGAAGCCGGTGTTACCCGCGCTGAGCGAGATCACTGTGCACGAAACCTGCACCTCCGGGTGCCGCTACCGCGGCCCGGGCGCCTGACCAAGCCATTGATCAATAAGGGTTTATGAAGGCGCGGTGAGCGCGTTCCTGTTTTTTGTTGCATTGCCGCATGATCGGCGTATGCTGCATTGCATCAACCGCTTTCGATGCCGCCATGGCCAACGCCTTCACCGATCGTTTCAGTGATGTCACCCGCCAGCTGGCGGCTGCGGCAACGCGTGCAAACCGTCTGGCGCTGGAAAATGCCGAGAGCATGTTCGGCGTACAGTTGAAGGCGATGGAACGCAATCTGACCGCGACCGGCGGCTGGCTGGGCGAACTGGCCCGCAGCGAGGATCCGGCCGGGTTGCTGCCCAAGGGCGCGCAGCTATGGCAGGACAACCTGCAGCGGCTGGGCCAGGCCCAGCAGGACGTGGTCGATCTGGGCCTGCAGGCCGGTCGCGCCTGGTCCGAGCTGGTGCAGGGCCAGACACAAACTTCGGCGGACGCCACCGGCAACAGCCACTGACGTCACGCCCACGCTCATTGCATGGGTCCCTCCCCCCATGCAATCCGGACCCGGCAGATCCCTCCCTCTGCCGGGTCTTTTTTTGCCTGCGATCTGCGTGAACAGCATCCACGCATGGCGTGGATCTACTGGGTGGCCAACGTTACGGTAGCGCCGGGCCATGCCCGGCGGGCGCGTCGGCGCGCGGCAGGGCGAACACAAACAGGGCCCCCGTCCCGCTCGGCCGCAGTTCGATGCCGCGCCCATGCAGCTGCACGATGCGCTGCACGATCAACAGGCCCAGGCCGCCATTGTCACCGCGCCGCGCCCCCAGCGCCGCCGGCGCCTGGAACAGCTGTGCGCGCAGTGCCGGGGCCACGCCGGGGCCATCATCGGCCACCCTCACTTCCACACTGCCTTCGATGGCGCGCAGCTGCACCCGCACCTGGCCGCCGTCGGGCGCATGGCGCAGTGCGTTGTCGAGCAGGTTGGTCAGCACCCGTTCGACCAGCCCGAGGTCGGCACGTACCAGCGGCAGCCCGGGCGGGAAATCGGCATGCAGGTACTGTCCACGTGCCTGCGCGGCCAGTTCGAACTTCTGCAGCACATCCTGCAGCAGCTCCGGCAGCGCGAACACCTCCCACTCCAGCCGCACTTCGCCGTGCTCTAGACGCGCCAGCTCGAACAGTGCGCGGGCCAGGCGGCCGACCTTGGCACTCTGCGCCAGGGCGATGCCGAGGTAACGGCGGCGTTCCTCCGGTGACAGCGTGGCCTCCTTCAGCGCCATCGTTTCCAGGTAGCCATGCAGCGATGACAGCGGCGTGCGCAGGTCGTGGGAGATGTTGGCCACCAGCTCACGGCGCTGCAGATCCTGCTGGCGCAGCTGCTGCCACTGTTCGCCCAGCCGTTGCGCCATCTGCGCATGGGCATGCTCGAGGATCTTCAGTTCATCGCGCTCGCCGCTGCGCAGCGGTACGGGCGCGGGCAACGGCGTGGGCGCATCGATGTCGAACGCCTGGATGCGCCGGGTCAGCCGGCGCAGCGGCCGGGTGACCCAGTAGAACGCCACCAGCCCGGCCAGCAGGCCCAGGCTGCCTACCAGCAGCACCGACCACCATGTGGTGTTCCACTGGTTGCTGGCCGCCAGATCGTCAGCCAGCATCTGCCGGTGTTCGCCCACCAGCACCACGTAGACGTACCCGGCCTGGCGTCCCTGCACCACCAGCGGGGCGACGCTGAACACCTTGCGGCCAGCGCTGCTGCGCGGGTCATCTCCCAGGATCGGCAGCGGTGCACCGGCCAGCAGGCGGCGCAGCGGTGCCAGATCGACACGGTCGCGCAGCAGGTGGCCGCTGGGCGCGTCGTGGCCAAGGATGCGCCCCTGATCGTCGAGCAGGTACACCTCCACGCTGGGATTGACCGCCATCAACTGGCCAAACAACGCGCGCACGGCGGTATCGCGCATGCCGCTGGTATCCATCAGCTCGCTGCGCTGGGCGATATGTTCGGCCAGGCCCAGCGACAGGCGCTGCACCACTTCCTGTTCATGACGGGCGCTGGCGCGCATCTGCAGCGCCAGCAGGGCCATGCAGCACATCAGCATCAGCGCGGCGATCACCGCCGCCAGCTTCTGCCACAGATTCGGCGTGATCATGCCGACGCCCCGGCCGGGTCGACCAGCTTGTAGCCGCGCCCCCACACCGTCAGCAGCCGGCGCGGGGTGGCCGGGTCGGCTTCGATCTTGCTGCGCAGGCGGTTGATGTGGGTGTTGACGGTGTGCTCGTAGCCATCGTGCTGATAGCCCCAGACCTGGTTCAGCAGTTCCATCCGCGCGAACACCTGGTCGCGGTGGCGGGCAAAGAACAGCAGCAGATCGAACTCACGCGGGGTCAGTTCCAGCGACCTGCCTTCGACCGAGGCGGTGCGCGCCACCGGGTCCAGCTGCAGGCCACCGACCTCGACGGCACCTGCATCGATGCGTGCGTTCTGTGCCATCGCTTCGGCACGGCGCAGCAGTGCGCGCACACGCGCCACCAGCTCGGGCATCGAGAAGGGTTTGGCCAGGTAGTCGTCCGCGCCCAGTTCCAGGCCGACAATGCGCTGGGTTTCACTGCCGCGTGCGCTGATGATGATGATCGGCACGTAGCGCGCCATCGCCCGTGCACGCTGGCAGATCTGCAGGCCATCCACGCCGGGCAGCATCACGTCCAGCACCAGCGCATCCCACGGGCCGTCCTGTTCCAGCAGGCGCAGCCCGGCATCGCCGCTGGCGGCGTGGGCGACGTCATAACCCTCGTCGGCCAGGTGCATGCGCAGCAGGTCGGCGATGTGGGCATCGTCTTCAACGATCAGGACACGTTTGGCGGACATCGGCAGCTCGGGCCAGTGGGAGAAGCTGCCTGCATTGTGGCGCGGGACAGCAACCGATACCTCACGGAAAATTGAATCCTGCGTGAGGATTCGTTGACCCGGGCAGGTGCAGCATGGCCCCGTCGCCCTTCCCGGAGTCCGCCATGTCCCTTACCCGTCGCCACCTGCTGGGCCTGGGCGGTCTTGCCACCGCCGCTGGCGTGCTCGGCCTGGGCGCGTGCAGCCGTGCCGCCACCGCCGCCGCTGAAGCGCGCCCGGCGCGACAGTTCCCGCTGATGCGCGCCGATGCCGAGTGGCGCCGGCTGCTGACCCCGGCGCAGTACGCGGTGCTGCGCCAGCAGGCGACCGAGCGCGCCGGCAGCAGCCCGCTGGACCGTGAACATCGACAGGGCACGTTCACCTGCGCCGGCTGCCAGCAACCGCTGTTCTCCTCGTCCACCAAGTTCGAAAGCGGCACCGGCTGGCCCAGTTTCTGGGCACCGCTGCACGGCGCCGTCGGCGAAGACCGCGATACCACCTTCGGCATGCTGCGGGTGGAAGCGCACTGCAGCCGTTGTGGCGGCCACCTCGGCCACGTCTTCAACGATGGCCCGCGCCCGACCGGCCTGCGCTACTGCATGAACGGTGTCGCGCTGCTGTTCCAGCCCGGCACGGCGCCGCAGGACAGCGAGGGCGGCTGGCGCGTGCCGCTCGGTTCTTCCCCTGTTTCTGGAGCCTGATGATGCTGCTGTTGCTGCTGGCCTATCTGGGCGGCGTACTGACCCTGCTCAGTCCCTGCATCCTGCCGGTGCTGCCCTTCGTATTCGCGCGCGCCAACCGGTCGTTCGTGCGCAGTACCCTGCCCCTGCTGCTGGGCATGGCGCTGACCTTCGCTGCGGTGGCCAGCCTGGCCGCCGTGGGCAGCCAGTGGGTGGCGCAGGCCAACCAGATCGGCCGATGGCTGGCCCTGGTGCTGATGGCGGTGTTCGCCCTGGCGCTGCTCTGGCCGCGCCTGGCCGACCATCTGCTGGCGCCGTTCCAGCGCGTGGGCGCGCGCCTGAGTGCGCGTGCTGATGCCGCCGATGATGCCGGCCGTGGCGGTGCGTGGACCTCGCTGCTGATCGGCATCGCCACCGGCCTGCTGTGGGCACCGTGTGCCGGGCCGATCCTGGGCCTGGTGCTGACCGGTGCCGCTCTGCATGGCGCCAGCGTCGGCACCACTGCGCTGTTGCTGGCCTACGCGCTGGGCGCAGCCACCGCACTGGCGCTGGCGGTGTGGATCGGTGGCCGCGTGTTCAACGCTCTGCAGGCGCGGCTGGGCCTGGGCGATGTGCTGCGCAAGGCACTGGGCGTGGCCGCCCTGCTGGCGGTGGTGGCCATCGGCCTGGGCTGGGACACCGGCCTGCTGACCCGCCTGTCGGCGGTGAGCACCGCGCGCATCGAACAGGGCCTGCTTGATGCTGTGCCCGGCGCGCAACCGGCGGCGGCGCCGATGATGATGATGGCCGGTGCCAACGCCGGCGCCGACGCGCCGCTGCCGGTGGAAGGCACTCTGCCCGCGCTGGATGGCGCCACCGGTTGGCTCAATAGTCCGCCACTGAACGCCGGACAGCTGCGCGGCAAGGTGGTGCTGGTCGACTTCTGGACCTATTCCTGCATCAACTGCCTGCGCGCGATGCCCTTCGTGCACGAGTGGGAACGCCGCTACCGCGACCACGGCCTGGTGGTGGTGGGCGTGCACACGCCCGAGTTCGCCTTCGAACGTGACCCGCGCAACGTGATGAAGGCGGTGCAGCAGCTGAAGGTGGACTACCCGGTGGCGCTGGACAACCAGTATTCGATCTGGCGCGCGTTCAACAACCAGTACTGGCCGGCGCAGTACTTCATCGATGCACAGGGCAACATCCGCGCCCATCAGTTCGGTGAAGGCAACTACGCCCATTCGGAACAGGTGATCCGCCGCCTGCTGACTGAGGCCGGGCAGACCGATCTGCCGCCACCGGCCGACCCGGCTGCGGCCAACCTGCAGGGTGTGGCCACGCAGGCAGACATGGGCAACCTGCGTTCGCCGGAAACCTACCTGGGCCATGCCCGCGCCGAGCACTTCGCCTCACCCGGCGGGCAGCGCACGGATGCGGCCTTCGACTACGCGCTGCCGTCCAGCCTTGCACTGAACCAGTGGGGACTGTCCGGCCAGTGGACCATTAACGATGAAGCCGCCCAACTGCAGCAGGCCGGCGGCCGCATTGCCTTCCAGTTCCACGCCCGCGACCTGCACCTGGTGCTGGCACCAATGCAGGACGGCAGGCCGGTGCGCTTCCGCGTGTGGCTGGATGGCAAACCGCTGCCTGCCGCCGATGCCGGCAGCGATGTCGGTGCCGATGGCAGCGGCGTGGTCAACGAGAACCGTCTGTACCAGCTCGTGCGCCAGCGCGGCACGGTCGGCCCGCACCGTTTCGAGATCGAGTTCCTCGATGCGGGCGTGCAGGCCTATGCCTTCACCTTTGGTTGAGAGCAGGAGGGAACGATGAAATTCTCCTTCGAACAGGGTATTGCAGTGGGTGTTGCCGGGCTGGTCGCTACGGCACTGGTGGCCGGTGTGCTGCTGGTGGATCGTGGCGCGCTGGCTGCGCCGGCTGCCGCCAGCGCGCAGGTACAGGCCCTGCCGGCACCCACCGGCGATGCCGCCTTCGGTGATGGCGCCCCCCAGGCCAGCGTGGTGTTTGCCGGTGGCTGCTTCTGGGGTGTGCAGGGCGTGTTCCAGCATGTGAAAGGCGTGAGCAACGCCGTGGCCGGCTATGCCGGTGGCAGTGCGGCCGATGCACGCTATGAACGGGTGAGCAGCGGCCGCACCGGCCATGCCGAGGCAGTGAAGGTCGACTACGATCCGCGCCAGGTCAGCTACGGGCAGCTGCTGCAGGTGTTCTTCTCGGTAGTGCACGACCCCACCCAGCTCAACTACCAGGGCCCCGACCATGGCAGCCAGTACCGCTCGGCCATCTTCAGCGATGACGCCCGGCAACTGGCCGCCAGCCGCGCCTACATCAGCCAGCTGGGCAAGGCCGGCAGCTACCGCAGCCCGATCGTGACCCAGGTGGCCAGCGGCCAGCACTTCTACCCGGCCGAGAGCTACCACCAGAACTACATGGCCAACTACCCGCAGGCGGCGTACATCCGCTACTACGACGCACCGAAGCTGGCCGCGCTGGGCAAGCAGTTCCCCGCGCTGTACCGGCGCCAGGCGTCACTGGTGCCGATGCGCTGACCGCGCTTGTGTAGAGCCGAGCCCACGCTCGGCTGCGCTGCTGCACCTGTAGTCGAGCATGGCTCGACTCTACAAAAGAAAAAAGACGCACGGCCCTGCGGCCGTGCGTTTGCAATGTACCGGCCAGGCCCCGATCAGGCCCCACCGGCAGGACCATGCTAGGCTCGGCGGCATCATGGGTACAGCTGCAGACGCGGGCCATTGCGATGGATACAGATTCACCTCTCTCCCCGGCCTCGCCCCGCTACCAGCGCCTGTCCGATGAACTGGCCGAGGCGATTCAGGGCGGGCGCCTGCCCGTGGGCAGCCGACTGCCCTCGCTGCGGCAGATGGCCGCCCAGCGCCAGCTCAGCCTGAACACCGTCATCGCCGCCTATCGGCAGCTGGAAGATGCCGGGCTGGTGGTGCCCCGGCCGAAAGCAGGCTTCGAGGTGGCACCGCGCCTGTCAGTACCACAGCGCTCGCTGCGCGATGCGCCTTCGGCGCCCACCGCGCCGTTGCAGCAGGCGCTGATGGCGCGCGTGCTGGACGCACAGCGTCGCCCCGGGGTGATCGACCTGGCCTTCGCCGGGCCGCGGGGGCGGCAGTTCTATCCCGGCGCGCAGCTGGCCCGGCACACGGCGCAGGTGCTGCGCCACGGCCAGCAGACGTTGGAAACCTATGCGCGCCCGAACGGCTCGCCGCGCCTGCTGGCGCAGATCGTGCGGCGCGGCCCGCGGCTGGGCCTGCACACCCACGCTGATCACCTGCTGCTGACCCACGGCGCGATGGAAGCCCTGCAGCTGGCCCTGCGCGCGGTGACCGAACCCGGTGCCGCAGTGGGCATCGAGGCGCCGTCCTACTTCAACCTCTACCCCTTGCTGGTCAACCTCGGCCTGCAGGCCATCGAACTGCCGACCCACCCGCAGCACGGGCTGGATGTGGATGCACTGGAAGCGCTGCTGGAACACACACCGCTGGCCGCGCTGGTGGTGATGCCCACCGTGCACAACCCGTTGGGCTGCACCATGCCGACAGCCGCCAAGCAGCGCCTCGCCGAGCTGGTCAACGCACGCCAGCTGCCGCTGATCGAGGATGCGGTGTATGCCGAGCTGCAGTTCTGCGAACCGCCCGCCCCGCTGCTGAAGGCGTTTGATCGCGATGGCTGGGTGATGGTAGTCGGTGGTTTTTCCAAGACCCTGGCGCCGGACTATCGCATCGGCTGGCTCGACGGAGGCCGATTCGCCCAGCGCATCGCCCTGCTGAAATTCCAGTCCACCGGTGGAGAGCCGCAGCTGCTCGGGGATGCCGTCGCTGCCTATCTGGAAGCGGGCAGCTACGAGCATTACCTGCACCGCATGCGGCGGCTGTACCGCGAACAGGTCGGACGTCTGCGCCAGCTGGTGGCCGAGCACTTTCCGGCCGGCACCCGTGCCACCGAGCCGCAGGGCGGCTTCCTGCTGTGGCTGGAGCTGCCTGGCGTGGATACCCGCGAATTGTTCGAGCGGGCGCTGGCGGAGGACATCGTGTTCATGCCCGGCCAGGTGTATTCGCGCGGCGCACGCTACCGGCATTGCCTGCGGCTGTCGTGCTGCCAGGCACTGGATGCACGTTTCATCAGCGCGGTGGAACGGCTGGGCGCGATCGCGCGGGAATTGGCCGCAGGTTGATGAACGATCACGCCGGGGTAGAGTCGACCGTTGGTCGACTGCTCCTGATTCACCACTCGAAAACCCCGCGCTGCGCGCGATAGTCGACTGGCAGTCGACTCTACCGCCTCTCCG
>NZ_JBNNHG010000018.1:15933-42232 GCF_050268705.1 Stenotrophomonas sp. NPDC077659
CAAGGTGCGAAAACCCGGCGCTGCGCGCGATAGTCGACTGGCAGTCGACTCTACCGCTGCTCCGCTGCCAGGTGTGCGCCCAGGGTTCGGCCATCCGCACCGGGCAGGTGGGGCAACCGGCCCCAGCACGGCATCGGCAGGCGCTGCTGCAAGATGGCGAAGTTCTCGTCCTGGCGCTGCATTGTGGGATCGATATGGTTGCCGATCCAGCCCAGGCACTCCACGTCGTTGGCCTGCAGCGCCTGCGCGGTCAACCGCGCGTGATTCACGCAGCCCAGGCGCATGCCCACCACCAGCAGCACCGGCAGGCGCAGCGCGCGCACCAGATCCAGCTGGTCCAGCGTGGCCGATACCGGTGCCAGCCAGCCGCCCACGCCTTCCACCACCACCACGTCGGCGCTGGCACGCAGGCGCTCGAACGCGGCCAGGATCGGTGCCAGCTGCACCTGCACCCCGTCCTCGGCGGCGGCCAGTTCCGGCGCCAGCGGATGCCGCAGCGCATAGGGGTTCAGGTCGGCGTAGTCCGGCACCGGCCAGCTGGCCGCCTGCAGGGCCAGGGCATCCTCGTTGCGCAGGCCCTGGCCGAGGTCCTGGCTGCCACTGGCCACCGGCTTCATGCCCACCGCACGCAGCCCGCGCCCGCGCAGCGCATGCAGCAGCGCGGTGCTGCTGGCGGTCTTGCCGATTTCGGTATCGGTCCCGGTGACGAACACGGCCGGCGGCATCAGGTTGGGCAGGGGCATCAACAGCTCCAGGCATGCAACAGAGCGTGCATTATCGCCGGTCCCGTGCGCTTGCTAGACTGCGGGCATGTTCGCCAATGCCTCGCTTACCGGCAGCAAGCCGGAACAATACGCCCAGCTGCTGGAACAGGCCCGCGGCCTGGTCTACGGCGAGTCCGACCGCATCGCCAACGCGGCCAACCTCTCCGCACTGGTCTACCACGCCCTGCCCGACCTGAACTGGGTGGGCTTCTACCTGTACGACGGCAAGGAGCTGGTGGTCGGCCCGTTCCAGGGCCTGCCGGCCTGCGTACGCATCCCGCTGGAAAAGGGCGTGTGCGGTGCCGCCGCCAGCCAGCGCGTCACCCAGCGCGTGGAAGATGTCGATGCCTTCCCGGGCCACATCGCCTGCGATTCGGCATCGCGCTCGGAACTGGTGGTACCGCTGCTGCGCGGTGATGAACTGATCGGCGTGTTCGACATCGACAGCCCGACGGTGGGCCGCTTCGATGCCGAGGACCAGGCCGGTCTGGAAGCCATCGCCCGCGTGTTCGTCGAGGCCCTGGGATGAGCGCACCGAAGCTGCGCAACATCGGCCCGAAGAGTGCGGCGTGGCTGCGCCAGGTTGGCCTGCGCAGCCGCGAGGATCTGGCCGCGCTCGGCGCGGTCGGGGCCTTCGTCAAGGTCAAGCGCGCCGGCTTCAAGCCGAGCCTGAACCTGCTCTATTCGCTGGAAGGCGCGCTGCTGGACTGCCATTGGCAGGAGCTGGGCGAAGCGCAGCGCGAGGCGCTGGTGCAGGATTACGAAGCACGCATCGCCGCGCACCCGCTGAAGCCGGCCGGCCCGGCATCGGGCCCGGTGCATGAGCAGCGCTTCGACACCGGGGAGGATGGCGAAGACCGTTTCGCCGAAGATTGAGGGACCGGTAGTGCCGGCCACTGGCCGGCAACCGCGCGATCATCGCGACGTTCCAGGGAATGCCGGCCAGCGGCCGGCACTACCACGGTGATGCGGCTTACGGCTGCTGCAGTTCCAGCAGCTCGCCGACCAGGCCCACTTCGCCGCGCTCCAGCCACACCCGCAAGCGCGTGCCGTGGTCGATGCGCAGTGCCCAGCACAGCGACAGCGGCAGCCCGCAGACCTGCGACAGCACCATCCGCAGTGGGCCGCCATGGCTGACCACCACCGTCGGCACGGGATCATCGTCATCCAGCAGGCGATCCAGCGCGCGCGCGATGCGGCGCTCGAAATGGCCCCAGCTTTCGCCATTGGGCGGCGGGAAAGCGTGCGGATCGGCATGGAAGGCCGCCAGCGCGTCTTCTGGCAGGTCGAACAGCGACTGCCCGTCCCAATCACCGAAATCCAGCTCTTCCCATTCCTCGTCAGCGTCCACGTCCAGCCCGCGCGGAGTGGCCAGGGCCATGGCCGTATGCAGCGAACGCAGGCGCGGCGAACTGATCACCCGCTGCCATTCCTGCCCGGCGTAGGCATCGACCAGTTCCTGCGGCAGGCGGGCCAACTGCGGCGGATCGCTGCGGCCGTCGAGGAACTCGTCGCGGCCATTGCCGGCGTGGCGGACCAGATCGAGGATCATGCGTGCGCCCTGTGCAGGCAACGCGGGAGCAGCGGAAAACGGGGGGACATCGGCAACGGCACCACGGGATCGAGGGGATATTCTAAGGCAGAGCAAGGACGGTCGAGCGGGATCGGCAACGGCATCGCAAAGGCAGTCGAGCGAGCTCGACTCTACTCGTTGCCAGGGATGCCGTAGACTGCGCGCACTTCCAGGTGACCTGCGGCCTTGGCCGGCAGGTTGAAACGGGAAGCCGGTGACGCGTGGCGACACGCCAGGCCGGCGCTGCCCCCGCAACGGTAAGCACGTCTGTTCCAGGCAACACCGCCACTGTGCCGCTGGCATGGGAAGGCGCCTGGACGGTGGCCTCGCGCCACCGGCGGCAAGCCCGGAGACCGGCCCGGAAGCCTCAGGTCGCGATGCGGTGGGCATGGCGCTGGATGACCGTGGCGCTGCCGCGGCTTCGGCGCCTGCCTGCGTTCGCGGCTCCTCCCCTTCGTCACGCGGGCGTGCGTGGCACCCGGAGTTCGCCCGATGAAGCTGCAGTCCCGAATGCTGTCCCTGGCCGTGCTGGCCGCCCTGCCCGCTCTGGCCCATGCGCAGGCCAGCGATGACACCGCCGCGCTGGACCAGGTGCTGGTCACCGCTACCCGCACCCCCATCGCCCTGCAGGACAGCATCGCGCCGGCGCAGGTGATCGACCGCGCGCAGATCGACTCCAGCCAGGCCACCTCGCTGCAGGAACTGCTGGCCGGCCGCGCCGGCATCAACCTCACCAACGCCGGTGGCCTCGGCAAGCAAAGCTCGTTGTTCCTGCGCGGTACCAACTCCTCGCACACCGTGGTGCTGGTCGACGGCGTGCGCATCAACAGCGCCGACCTGGGCCTGGCGATGTACCAGGACCTGCCGCTGGCGCAGATCGAGCGCGTCGAAATCGTCCGTGGTCCGCAGTCGAGCCTGTACGGGGCCGATGCCATCGGGGGCGTGATCCAGATATTCACCCGTCGCAACCACGGTGAATTCAGCCCGCACTTCCAGCTCGGCGGTGGCAGCAACGGCCTGCGCGAAGCCAACGGGGGCATCGGTGGCAGCGGCGAACACGGCTGGTTCGGTGCCGACATCGCCTACCAGCACACCGATGGCATCAACGCCTGCCGTGGCTCGGCCACGCTGTTCACCGGCTGCTATGCCGATGAGCCCGATCGCGATGGCTACCGCAACCTGTCCAAGAGCCTGCGCGGCGGCTACACCTTCAACGAGCAGTGGAGCGTGGAAGGCAGCGCCCTGCGCGCTGAAGGCGAGAACCACTACGACGGCTACTACAACTATTCGGAAACGCTGCAGCAGGTGATGTCCGGCAAGCTGCGCTACACACCGAGCGAGCGCCTGGCGTTCACCGCCAGTGTCGGCCGCAGCGACAACGAATCAGACAACTACGGTGACTTCGGTGTGTCCGGCAGCGCGCAGACGCACCGCGACAATGCATCGCTGCAGGCGGACATCGGCTTGGCCGAGGGCCAGCTGCTGAGCACCGGGGTGGACTGGAGCGAAGACAACCTGGATGGCAGCAGCGCCGGCTATCTGGTCGACAGCCGCCGCAACACCGGCGTGTTCGCGCAGTACCAGGGCCGGTTCGGCCGCCACCAGTTGCAGCTGAGCGCGCGCAACGATGACAACGCGCAGTTCGGCAACCACGCCACCGGCAGTCTCGGCTGGGCGGTGGAACTGGGCCACGGCCTGCGGGTGAATGCCAGCTACGGCACTGCGTTCAAGGCACCCACCTTCAGCGACCTGTACGACCCCTGGAGCGGCGTGCCGACGCTGGACCCGGAGAAGTCGAAGAGCGCCAACATCGGCCTGTCGCAGCATGGCCGGGGCTGGCACTGGGGCGTGGACCTGTACGAGACCCGCATCGATGACCTGATCACCTACGATGCGGCAACGTTCATGATGCAGCAGGTCGAGAAGGCGCGGATCCGCGGCGCCGAACTGACGGCAGGCACGGTGCTGGCCGGCTTCGACATCAATGGCCAGCTGAGCTACACCGATCCGCGCAACCGCACGGCTGGCAGCGCGCAGTTCGACAACTGGCTGCCGCGCCGTGCGCAGCAGACCGCACGCCTGGACATCGACCGCCGCTTCGGCAACGTCCGCGCCGGGCTGACCGTGCAGGGTGCGGGCAAGCGCTACGACGATGCCAGCAACACGGTGAGGCTGGGCGGGTACGGCACGTTGGACCTGCGCGTGGAATATGTGCTGACGCCATCGTGGTCGTTGCTGGCGCGCGTGGCGAATGTGTTCGACCGTCGCTACGAGACCGTGGCGTGGTTCAACCAGCCGGGCCGCGAATATCAGCTGAGCGTGCGTTACCAGCCGAAATAGGGGACCACACCATCGACGCATGGCGTCGATCTACTGTAGAGCCGGGCCCATGCTCGGCTTGGGCATCCAGTTCGTAGCGTCGAGCTTGCTCGACTGCGGGGTTCGCGCCGAACACAGCCGAGCGCGGGCTCTGCTCTACATGGGTGCGTCAGCAAAGCGACCGATGCCGCCATCGACGCATGGCGTCGATCTACTGTAGAGCCGAGCCCATGCTCGGCTTGGGCATCACGGCGTGGGGATGTCGGCGGCCAGCCCGGGCAGTTCACGCAGGTCGTCGATCACGGCCACGGCGTGGGCGTTTTCCAGGTCCAGGCCACGCGGGTATCCATAGCGCACCAGTGTGATCGGCATGCCGGCATCCTCGGCGGCGCGGTAATCGGTAAGCGAATCACCCACCATCAGGCAGGTGTCCACAGCCAACCCGAAGTGCGCGGCGATATGTCGCAGCGGTTCGCCACTGGGCTTGCGCTGCGGCAGAGAATCACCGCCCAGCACCAGTGAGAACGCGGCATCGATGCCCAGGTGCTGCAGCAGCGGCGGCACCAGCGCGGCCGGCTTGTTGGTGCAGATGGCCAGCGGCACACCCCGCGTGCGCAACAGGGCCAGCGCTTCGGGCACGCCGTCGAACAGGCGCGGGCTGCGCAGCAGGCATTGGCGGTAGTGCACCATGAAGGTGGGCATCACCTCGGCCAGATCTATGTCACGACCGGCGGCGTGCACCGCCTGCTCCACCAGCCGCCGCACGCCATCGCCGATCCAGCCCAGCACGGTAGCTTCGGGCACGCGCGCCAGGCCGATGTCTTCCAGCGTGCGGTTCAGCGCTTCGGCGATATCGGCCGCGCTGTCCACCAGCGTGCCGTCGAGATCGAACACAACCAACGAATAGGGATACGACAACGGACGGCACCTGTGCGACGTGGGCCGTCCATTGTACGCCCGCCCCTGCAACCGCTCCGCCTCAACCGATGCGCCGCGCGCGGGTGGCCAGGAACGTGGGCAGGTAGCGGTCGATCAGGAAACGCGGGCGCGGCTGCCAGTCTTCCATGAAGCGCTCGACCACGAAGCCGGCGTCGAGCTGGCCACCGATCAGTTCGCCCAGGCCGTGGCCGAAGGTCAGCGCTTCGCCGCGTGCGAGCTTGGCCTTGCGCTCGTCGGCCGGCAGATCTTCCAGATCCGAGTACGGAATGGCGTAACGCGGGCGGATCAAGCCCTGTTCCTGCAGCTGCGGATCACGCGCACCCACGAACACCACCGGGTTGTAGAAGCTGGCCAGCAGCAGCCCATCGCGGGCCAGCACCCGCTGGCACTCGGCCCAGACCGGGCGCACATCGGGCACGTACAGATTGGAAATGGGATGGAACACCACATCGAAGCTGCCATCGCCGAAGGCATGCAGGTCGCGCATGTCCCCCTGCACGGTGCGCAGTGCAAGGCCATCGCGTTCGGCCACGCTGCGGTCCTGCGCCAGCTGCCCATCAGACAGATCGAATACGGTGACCACTGCACCTGCAGCGGCCAATACAGGTGCCTGCTGGCCACCGGCCGAGGCCAGGCAGAGGATGCGGCGGCCGCGCACATCGCCCAGCCAGTCCAGTGGCAGTGCGCGGGGTGTCAGGTGCACCTGCCAGCGGCCCTGGCGGGCGGCTGCAATCGTTCCGGCATCTACCGGGCGTGACCAGTCCCCTGCCTCGCGGGCCTGGCGGTCCCAGGCCGCGCGGTTGTGGTCGAGCAATGCCTGTCCATGGTTCATGTGTCCTCCTTGATCGGTGGGCGCCACTCCAGGTCCTGGAAGGCCGGGCTGGCAAAACACTCGGCCAGGAAATCCAGGAACCGGCGCATGATAGCGGGCTGCTGTCGACGCGATGCGTACACGGCATGAATGCCCAGCGCGTCCAGCTCATAGGCTGGCAGCAGCTGCACCAGTTCGCCCGAACGCAGCAGCGGCGCCACCTGGTAGGTCGGCAGCATGGCGATGCCCGCACCGGCGCGCACCGCTTCCAGCAGCAGCGAGGCTTCATTGGCGCTGATGTTGCCGCCCACCGCCACCGTCAGCGAGCGACCTCCGCGGTGCAGCTGCCACAGGCTCCTGCCGACGTAGTGGTGGGTAAGGCAGTTGTGCGCGGGCAGCTGCTCCGGCGTGGTGGGCGTGCCATGCGCCTGCAGATAGGCCGGGGTGGCGCACAGCACCGAACGGCAGGTGGCCAGCCGTCGCGCGATGAGGCTCGGGTCGATCTGTCGGGCGATGCGTACGGCCAGGTCCACGCGCTCTTCCACCAGGTTGACCATGCGGTCGACCAGCAGCAGTTCGATGCGCGCGGCGGGATGGCGCTGGACGAAGGCGGCCACGGCGCGTGCCAGGTGACTCTGCCCGAACGACACGCTGGCAGTGATGCGCAGGGTGCCGTGCGGCTCGGGATCGTCACTGGCCAGTTCGCCCTGCAGCTCCTCGCCGATGGCCAGCATCTGCCGGAAGCGCGCCAGCGCGGCCTCACCCGCGCCGGTGAGACTGATACGCCGGGTGGTCCGGTGCAGCAGCCGCGCGCCCAGCCAACCCTCCACTTCGGCCAGGTAGCGGCTGACCATGGCGCGGGACATGTCCAGCGCCTCGGCGGCCGCGGTCAGGCTGCCGCGCTCGGCCACCTCGACGAACACGGTCATGGCGGTCAATCGGTCCATCTGCTCGATCCATGCAACAAACAAGCGCGTTATACGCTGTTTTTAGATCAATTGCAGCGGCCTACAGTGGCGTCGTTCCTACCCCATTCCGCCCCAAGGAGTCCTGCCATGAAGATTGCCCTCGTCGGTGCCACCGGCAACATCGGCCGCCAGATTGCCCGCCACGCCCTGTCCCACGGCCACCAGGTCACGGCCGTGGTGCGCAGTGAAAAAGACCTGCCGGCCGAACTGGCCGGTGCCGAGCTGGCCATCGCCGCGCTGGACGACACCGACGCACTGGCCGCGGTGATTGCCGGCCACGATGTGCTGGCCAGCGCCTACGGCCCGCGCCCGGGCGATGACATCGCCCAGATCGCCACCGTGGCCGACCAGCTGGTCGCTGCGGCACGCCAGGCCAAGGTGCCGCGCGTGGTGGTGGTCGGCGGTGCCGGCAGCCTGGAAATCGCACCGGGCGTGCAGCTGGTGGACACCCCGGATTTCCCCGCCGCCTACAAGCCCTATGCGCTGGCCGCACGTGAAGCGCTGAAGCGCCTGCAGGCCGTGGATGACCTCGACTGGACCTTCTTCTCGCCGGCTGCGGAAATCGGCCCGGGCGAAGAACGTGGCCAGTACCGCGTGCAGGCGAAGACCTTCCTCGCCGATGCCGAGGGGCACAGCCGCATCAGCTACGCCGATTACGGTGCCGCGTTCGTGGCCGAGCTGGAAGCGGCCAAGTACCCGAAGCAGATCATCACTGCGGCGTATTGATCGATACGTTTCCCCTGTAGAGCCGAGCCTGCGCTCGGCTCAGGGCAACCACTGCAGCCGAGCATGGGCTCGGCTCTACACGAGGAATCGTTGATGCGTGCTGCTGCCCTGCTGCTTCCCCTCATGCTGGCGGCGGGTTTCGCCAGTGCACCGCTGCTGGCGGCACCGGCCGCGCCCGCTGCCGCCACCGCGGCGAAACACTCACACCTGCACCTGC
The DNA here is from genome assembly GCF_050268705.1 of Stenotrophomonas sp. NPDC077659. Classification (NCBI taxonomy): domain Bacteria; kingdom Pseudomonadati; phylum Pseudomonadota; class Gammaproteobacteria; order Lysobacterales; family Lysobacteraceae; genus Stenotrophomonas; species Stenotrophomonas sp. NPDC077659. Next base: position 24,251 of record NZ_JBNNHG010000018.1, read on the forward strand.
AGACCTTCCATCCCGGCCCGCAGGCGATGTTCCCGGTGTCCTCGGTGCTGATCGAGGGCCGCCATGAGGCGATCCTGGTCGATGCACAGTTCGCCGCCAGCGATGCGCGTGCACTGGCAGAGAAAATCCGCGCCAGCGGCAGACAGCTGACCACGATCTACATCAGCCACGGCGATCCGGATTACTACTTCAGCCTGGCCACGCTGCACGACGCTTTCCCGCAGGCACGCATCGTCGCCACGGCGCAGACCGTCGCCCATATCCAACAGACCCAGGCCGCCAAGCTGGCGTACTGGGGACCGAAAATGGGTGCCGATGTGCCCGCGCACATCATCGTGCCGCAGGTGCTGGACGGCGATGCGCTGCAGCTGGAAGGCCAGCGCCTGCCGCTGATCGGGCTGGATGGGCCGACGCCGGACCGCACGGTGCTGTGGGTGCCGTCGCTGCGCGCGATCGTCGGCGGCATTCCGGTGGTGGCCGGCGAGCACGTGTGGATGGCCGATACGCAGACGCCGCAGTCGCATGCCGATTGGCTGCAGACGCTGCAGCGGCTGCAGGCACTGAAGCCAAAGGTGGTGGTGCCGGGCCATTACGCGCCCGGTGCGGCGCTGGATGCGAGCGCGCTGCGTTTCACTGCGGACTACATCCGTGCCTTCGATGTGGAAGCAGCGAAGGCGAAGGACAGTGCGGCGCTGGTGCAGGCGATGCGGGCGCGCTACCCCACCCTGGCAGGCGTGGAATCGCTGGAGCTGAGTGCGAAGGTGGCCAAGGGCGAGATGCAGTGGCCATGAGGTAGGGGTTCTCCAGCAGGGCTGCGCCCCGCACCCGCTCAATGCAACGGCAACAGCAACAGCTGGGTGTCCGTGGGTTGGCGTCGTGGGTCCGGTTGCGGGGGACGCCATGAATCCGTCCATGGAGGCTCGGTCGCGCCATCCATGGCGCTCACGCCCCCGCAACCGGACCCACCACGCCTTCGACAGTTTCCCGCGACCTGCTGGAAACTACTGCTGTTGGTGGGTGCCGACCGTTGGTCGGCACGGGGTCGGATCCCGTTGCGACGCAACGGGCTCTGACCCCATCGCTATCGATCAGATGTTTGTGGAATTGTCTGGGTCGTGTCCGAACAGCTCGCCCTGCACTACCGGTTCCTTGTCGCGGAATCCGCCGAGCCCAACGCCGACCAGACGGTAGCGGGTGTCTGCAGGAAGATCCACGCGTGCGCGCAGGGACAGGGCGATGTCGCGCAGTTCCTGCAGCGATTCCGGAGGCCGGTCAGGGGTGTAGCTGCGGGTCAGGATGCGGAACTGGGCGGTTTTCAGTTTCAGCACCACGGTATGGCCGATACGTTCGGTCTTCCGTGTGGCATTCCAGGTTTTCTCTGCCAGCTGCACGATGGCTTCGCCCAGATCCTCCAGCAGCAGGTCTTCAGCGAACGTGTCCTCGGAGGAAATCGACTGCACCTGCTGGTCCGGTTCCACCGGCCGCTCGTCGATGCCGCGCGCGCGGTTGTACAGGCTGCGGCCGAAGCTGCCGAAGTTCTCTTCCAGATCTGGCAGCGTCCAGCTGCGCAGGTCACCACAGGTGACGATGCCGCGCTCGGCCAGCTTGCCTTCCATCACCTTGCCCACGCCCGGCACGCTTTTCACCGGCAGGGTCAGCAGGAACGCATCCACGCGCTGCGGCGGAATGACGAACTGGCCATCGGGCTTGCGCCAGTCCGAGGCAATCTTGGCCAGGAACTTGTTCGGCGCGATGCCGGCTGAAGCAGTCAGGTTGGTCTCTTCACGGATCTGCGCGCGGATGGTGCGGGCGATCTCGGTCGCCAGTTCGATACCGCTCTTCGGCGCTGTCACGTCCAGGTAGGCCTCGTCCAGCGACAGCGGCTCGACCAGGTCGGTATGGCGCAGGAAGATCTCGCGCACCTGGCGTGACACGGCCTTGTAACGCGCGAAATCCGGCGGCACGAAGATCGCACCCGGGCACAGGCGCTCGGCACGCAACGCCGGCATCGCCGAGCGCACGCCGAACACGCGGGCTTCGTAGGAGGCCGCGCACACCACCGAACGCGCGCCGCGCCATGCCACAACCACCGGCTTGCCGCGCAGTGACGGATCGTCGCGCTGCTCCACCGACGCGTAGAAGGCGTCCATGTCGACGTGGATGATCTTGCGCAGTGCGTTCATGGTTGGCTGACATCATACCCGCACCGTACCGGTCCAGACGGCGAAGTATGGTCGTTGTGCATCAACGGGATGCGTGATTCCCGAGGAAAACACTACGCACGCGTACGGTGCGGTGGTTTGATTCCCGTTGCAACCGTCGTGCATCCTCGGGGACTTGTTGCCTTGTTTTCGCTTCCAGGAATGCGCTTTCCATGACTCGTCTCCACGCGTTCAACCGCGACCAGCTGCTGGCCAGCGCCCGCGGTGAACTGTTCGGCGCCGCCGCCGGCCGTCTGCCCAACGACCCGATGCTGATGTTCGACCGCATCACCGACATCCGCGAGGACGGCGGACCGCATGGCAAGGGCATGGTGCGTGCCGAACTGGATATCCGCCCGGACCTGTGGTTCTTCGGCTGCCACTTCATCGGCGACCCGGTGATGCCCGGCTGCCTGGGCCTGGATGCCATGTGGCAGCTGACCGGCTTCTACCTGACCTGGCTGGGTGCGCCCGGCAAGGGCCGCGCGCTGGGCTGCGGCGAAGTGAAGTTCACCGGCCAGGTGCTGCCGGAAGCCAAGCTCGTGCGCTACGAGATCGACATCAGCCGCGTCATCAACCGCAAGCTGGTGATGGCCCAGGCCGACGCCCGCATGTACGTGGACGATCGCGAGATCTACAACGCCCGCGACCTGCGCGTGGGCCTGTTCACTGAAACCGGGAGCTTCTGATGCGTCGCGTCGTCATCACCGGCATGGGCATCACCTCGTGCCTGGGCAATGATCTGGATACCGTTTCCTCCGCGCTGCGCGAAGGCCGCGCAGGCATCACTGCGCTGCCCGACCACGCCGAAGCCGGCCTGCGCAGCCAGATCGGTGGCCGCGTGGACCTGGACCTGGATGCGCAGATCGACCGCAAGCAGAAGCGCTTCATGAGCGATGCAGCGGCGTTTGCCTACATCGCCATGCGCGATGCGATCGCCGATGCCGGCCTGTCGCCGGAACAGGTGAGCGCGCTGCGCACCGGCCTGATCGCCGGTTCCGGCGGTGGTTCCAGCGAATGGCAGGTGGGCGCGGTTGACCTGCTGCGTGCCCGTGGCGTGCGAAAGGTGGGCCCGTACATGGTGCCGCGCACGATGTGCTCCACCGTGTCGGCGTGCCTGGCCACCGCGTTCCAGATCAAGGGCGTCAGCTACTCGCTGTCGGCCGCCTGCGCGACGTCGGCGCACTGCATCGGCGCGGCGGCGGACATGATCCGCCACGGCGCGCAGGACATCATGTTCGCCGGTGGCGGCGAAGACCTGCACTGGTCGATGAGCGTGATGTTCGATGCGATGGGCGCGCTGTCCACCAGCTTCAACGACACTCCGTCCAGCGCCTCGCGCCCGTATGACAAGGACCGCGATGGCTTCGTGATTGCCGGTGGTGGTGGCATGCTGGTGCTGGAGGATTACGACCACGCCGTCGCGCGTGGCGCGCACATCCATGCCGAGCTGATCGGCTATGGCGTGACCTCCGATGGTGCCGACATGGTGGCCCCGTCCGGTGAAGGCGCGGTGCGCTGCATGAAGATGGCGCTGCAGAACGTTGACCGTCCGCTGGATTACCTCAACACCCACGGCACCTCGACGCCGCTGGGCGACGTGACCGAGCTGGGGGCGATCCGCGAAGTGTTCGGCGATGCGGTGCCGCCCCTGTCGTCGACCAAGGCGCTGTCGGGCCACTCGCTGGGTGCGGCCAGCGTGCACGAGGCGATCTACTGCCTGCTGATGATGCGCGATGGTTTCGTGGCCGGTTCGGCCAACATCGCCGAGCTGGACCCGGCGGTGGAAGGCTTCCCGATCCTGCGCGAAAGCCGCGAGCAGAAGCTGGATACGGTGATGTCCAACAGCTTCGGTTTTGGTGGTACGAACGCGGCGCTGGTGTTCGGCCGCGTGTGATTGAAGGGCGTACCGACCAACGGTCGGCACCCGTAGAGTCGAGCTTGCTCGACTACGTTGAAGAGCGTGCCAACCAAGGTTGGCACCTACCAGAGCGGTAAAGCGTGCCAACCAAGGTTGGCACCTACCAGAGCGGTAAAGCGTGCCGACCAACGGTCGGCACCTACCGGGGGAAAAGCAGCGGCACCAGCAGTGCGTGCGCGTCCATCAGCGAGCCGACGATGCGGTGGCCCAGCGCGCGCAACGCGTCATCCGGATGCACCAGGTCCGGCACCTGGATCACGGTCATGCCTGCGGCAACAGCGGCACGCGTGCCGGCCGGTGAATCCTCCAGCGCCAGGCAGCGTTCGGGCGTTTTCCCCAACCGCTGCGCAGCCAGCAGGTAGATATCCGGCGCCGGCTTGGGCTGGGCCACATCACCACTGGTGATGACCGCATCGAAATACGGCAACAGCCCGGCCGCCGCCAGCTTGCGGTTGGCCCGCGGCTGCCGCGTGGTGGTTGCCACGGCGCGCGGAATGCCATGCGTCTTCAGCAGGTCCAGCAGCTCCAGGATGCCCGGCCGCAGCGGCAGGCCGGTCTGCGTACGCGCCTCGTACAGGTCGTGGCAGCGCGCCGCCATCTCCCCGATCATCGCGTCCGATACGCCCTGCCCGCGCAGCAGCGCCTGGCTGTCACGGTCGCCAAGGCCAACCATGCGCACGAAGAACGCCTCGTCCAGCGGTAGTCCCAACTCACCCGCCGCCTCGCTCCAGCAGGCGATCGACACCCGTTCGCTGTCGATCATCAGGCCGTCCATGTCGAAGATGACGGCGTCGGGGAGGAAGGACAGCGCAGCGATGGATGTCATGGAGCAAACAGGGTGTCCAGGTCGGTGGGGGTCAGCATCCGCCATTGGCCTTCATCCAGCCCCTGCAGGTCCAGGCCGCCGACGCGGCTGCGGTGCAGGGCCCGCACGTGGTTGCCGGTGGCGGCGAACATGCGGCGCACCTGATGGTAGCGGCCTTCGTGCAGCACCAGCCGCGCCTTGCGCGGGCCCAGCACTTCCAGTTCAGCCGGCAGCAGCGGCGTCTTCTCCGCTTCCAGCATCAGCGTGCCGCTGGCGAACTGCGCCACTTCGTCACCGCGCAGGTCTTCGGCCAGTTCCACTTCATAGACCTTGGGCAGCTTCGACTTCGGCGAGATGATCCGGTGCAGCAGGCCACCATCGTCGGTCAGCAGGAGCAGGCCGCTGGTTTCACGGTCCAGGCGACCGACGGTGGACAGCACCGGGTCGCGGTCGCGGAAGCGCGGCGGCAGCAGATCGTAGATCAGCCGGCCGGTGTCCTTGGTCGAACAGGTGTAGCCGGCCGGCTTGTACAGCGCCAGCGACAGGCCCGCCGGCGGGTCCAGCGGCTCGCCATCGACCCGGATCGCCTCGTGCGGCACCTGGTCATCGGCGTACAACACTTCGCCGTCTGCATCGGTGACGCGGCCCTCGCGGAACATCCACTGCACCTGCTTGCGGCTGCCATAACCCAGGTTGGCGATGTGCTTGACCAGCTTCACTTGCCCTTCCCCTTCACCGCTTCGACCAGCTTGAAGCCATCGCGCTCGGCGATCACGCGTACCGCACCGAAGCTGTCGTTGAGGGTGTGTTCGTAGGGCAGGTGGCGGTTGGCCACCACGTACAGGCGGCCCCCCGGGCGCAGCGCCTGCGCGGCCACGGCGATGAAGCGCTGGCCGATGTCGGGGCGGTCGGCGCGCGAGGGCGTGTGGAACGGCGGGTTGCTGATGATGACGTCGTAGCCGGGCTCAATGCCGGCAGTGACGTCGCGCCACAGGAAGCGCAGCGGCAGCGCGCGGGGCGGCGGCGCCAGGTTCAGTTCGGCCAGGGCCAGCGCACGCTGTTCGGCTTCATACAGATCCAGCGCGGTGATCTTCGGGCAGCGCTCCAGCAGTTCGCGTGACAGATAGCCGTAGCCGGCGCCGAGATCGGCGGCACGGCCGGCCAGATCGGCCGGCAGGTGCTCGGCCAGCAGCGCCGAGGCCGGGTCGATGCGGTCCCAGGCAAACACGCCCGGGCGGCTGAGGAAGCGGCCGCCGACGATCGGCCGCACCGCGTCCAGCGCGCTCCAGCGCCTGGCCAGATCGGCATCGTGCTGGCCCTGCAGCGGCGCGGTCCAGTAGACGCGGCAGTGGTTCTTGGTCAGGCAGCCGCCGAGGCCGGTCAGCTGCTTGAGGTCGCCTTCGCCGGAACGGGCGCCCTCGTTGTTGGACTGGCAGGCGACGATGCGGCCGCCCTCGGCCACCAGCGCCAGGGCGCGGGCAAACAGGGCGCGGGCTTCCTCTCGCTGGCGCGGCGGCAGCACCAGCACCAGCGGGTAGCGGCCCTTGCCGGCGGCATCGTCGATCTGGCCGCTGACGGTCCAGCCATTGACCTGCTGCAGCGGCTCGGCAAACGGCGCGAAGCTCTGCTCGCAGTGCACTTCGCGGCCGGCCGCAATCCCGCGCAGCGGCCAGCCGTCGCGGGCCCGCAGGAAGGCCACCGGCCCTTCGGGCCAGCGCAGTGCGCCGGAGCTGAACGGCAGGAACAGGGTCTGCAGGGGGGCGTCGTCGCTGGCGGCCATCGGCGCGGGTACTTCAAGCTGGGGGCCGACCATTGTACCGGCTTGACCGGGCCGCCCCCTGCGGGCCGATTTGCGAAACTTCAACGGGCTGTTGATGTGCCGACAACATCGAAGCGTTCAGGGTAAAGGCTCCCCCGCAAACCCCAGGAGAAACAGCATGCGCGCCTTGTTTGTCGGTGGAGTGGTCGACAACAGTGAAATGGACCTGGAAGGCAACCATCCGCCCGTGCATTACCCGGAAGACACCGGTGGCGGCCACTCGCGCTACCGCCTGCACCAGGTCGGCCATGGCGCCGATGGCAGCGTGGCCTATGCGGTCTACGGTGCGCCGGACCTGGCCGACGCGGAAGTGGCCCGGGTGGCCGACGAACGTGCGTATGCGCGGCGGTTCGAGGCAACGCCGACCGTGTTCGAGCATTGACGTCCTTGTAGCGCCCGAGCCCATGCTCGGGCGGCGGCGCAGCCGGCAGCCGAGCATGGGCTCGGCTCTACATCGGATCAAGGCGCCTTCGGCGGCAGACGGCTGACGCTGGCGATCTCATCCAGCCATACATGGTGCTGCTGCACCGGGTTGTCGTAGTCATCCAGGCGCAGCTGGCCATTGCTGCCTTCATCGCCCGCTTCGTTGCGGTACTGCTGCAGGGTCGGGCGCACGGCCACGGTGCCCAGCAGGCGGCTGCCATCGTGCAGGGTCAGCTGAACCTGCACTTCGCCATCAAGCTGCGGCAGCAGCGCTTCCAGACGCGCGATCTGTGCCGGGTCGGTATGGATCCGGGGAGCAATACGGGACATCGGTGAACCTCCTTCCACGCAGATTCGCTGATCGGTCGTGAATGCTCAGTGCAATGGCGTGGCGCTGCCGTGCAGCGGCCGTACGCTGCGCACCGCCGACACCAGCTGGGCCACCGAGTAGGGTTTGGCCACATGTTCCTGGAAACCGGAGGCCAACGCGCGTCGGCGGTCATCGGCACGGGCCAGCGCTGTCACCGCCACCGCCGGCAGATCGGTCGCTTCCACGCCCATGTCTTCGCGCAGCGTGCGCATCAGGCCATAGCCATCCATGCCTGGCATGCCGATGTCGGTGAGCATGACGTGGTACTGCAGGTGGCCACTGTCGGCCAGCAATGCCAGCGCTTCGCCGGCCGAACTGACCGCAGAGACGCTGGCGCCCTGCTCTTCCAGCATGCGCCGCAGGTATTCCAGCACTTCCGGCTGGTCTTCCACCGCCAGCAGGTGCAGCCCGCGCAGCGGATACGGCTCGACCACCATCGGTTCCAGGATCGGCCCGCTGAACACCTCGCGCAGCGGCCGACGGTCGGCATCGGGGATGTACTGCGGCAGACGCACGGTAAACGTGGAGCCATGGCCATGGCCTTCGCTGGCCGCACTGACCGTGCCGCCGTGCAGTTCCACCAGCTGCTGCACGATGGCCAGGCCCAGGCCCAGGCCCCCATGGCGGCGCGTGGTGGTGCCATCGGCCTGACGGAAGCGGCTGAACAGGTGATGCAGGAATTCGGGCGCGATGCCATCGCCGGTATCACGCAGGGTCAGGGTCCAGTAGCTGCCGTCGGCGCGCAGCTGCGCTTCGATCTGGCCCTCGGCCGGGGTGAACTTGATGGCGTTGGAGAGCAGGTTCCAGAGCACCTGCTGCAGGCGCGTGGCGTCGCCCAGCACCAGGCAGGGCTGGTCGGGCAGCTGCAGGGTGACGTCCAGCGCCTTGCCCTCTGCCACCGGCTCCTGCGCGCCAATTGCCTCGGTCAACTGCGCGCCCAGGTCCAGCACTTCCACTTCCAGCTGCACCTTGCCCAGCAGCATGCTGCTCAGGTCCAGCATGTCCGAGATCAGGCGCTTCTGTGCCGCCGCGCTGCTGGCGATCACGTTCAGGCCTTTGAACAGTGGGCTGGTGTTGTCCACACGCTGCAGCAGCAGTTCGCTCCAGCCCAGGATGGTGGTCAGCGGCGTGCGCAGTTCGTGCGACAACGTAGCCAGGAATTCGTCCTTCAGCCGCGCCATGTTCTCGGCGGCACTGCGCGCGGCGCGCTCGGACTGCAGCAGCTCCTCACGGGCCAGTTCGATCTCGCGGCGCTCGGTCACATCCGGGCTGCTGCCGGCCAGACCAATGAAGCGGCCCATGCGCGAAAAGCGCGGCCGTGCGTTCATTTCCAGCCAGCGCCACTGGCCATCGGCGCGGCGCGCGCGCACCAGCGCGTGCATCGAACGCTGCGCCTTCAGCGCTTCCTGCAGTTCGTATTCAAATACCGAGGCATCGTCGGGATGCACCAGGCCACGCCAGACATCTTCCGGCACGCGGGTCTCGTCGCCGCCGAAGAACTCGCTGAAGGCACTGTTGACGAAACGGGCATGGCCGCGTTCGTCCAGTACCCAGACCGGCATCGGCAATCCATCGGCCAGCGCGCTGAAGCGCGCCTCGCTTTCGCCCAGCTCCACTTCGATCTGCCTGCGTGCGGTGACATCGAAGAACAGGACGCCCACCTTGTCCTCACCCGGCTCACCCACGCGCACGGCGTCCACCGCGAACGACCGGCCCAGCGCGCGCGCATCCATCTCGAACTGCGTCGGCTGGCCGGTGCGCGCCACCTCGCCGTAGATGCGGAACCAGTCGCCTTCATGGTTCGGCTCCAGGGCGGTCATGCGCTTGCCCTTGGCGTCCTTCAGCCCGGTGTGGCGCTCGAAGGCCTCGTTGACTTCCAGGAACCGGTAATCCACCGCCCGCTCGCCTTCGAACATGACCTGGATGATGCAGAAGCCAGCATTGATGCGCTCGAGCACGTCATGATGCAGGTCGGGTTCGGACGCCGCTGCCATCATGGGCGGGCGCTCGACGAGGGGCGGCTGTGTGGGCAAGGGCGTGGGGATGGACCGGATGGACGTACAGCATCTTCCAGAGCGCGTATTCACAGCGTCAAGCGCCGTCAGTCAGGGTTGACGACGATGAATTGGTGGCAACTGCGCTCGCATATCTGGCGAGAGATCATTGCTGAGGCTCCAAGGCAGGCCCACACTGGGTCCATACCCTAGACCGTCCCGATCACCGGGCGCAGGAGACCGCCATGAACCGCTCGCTTTCCGCCGCCCTGCTGCTGGCTGGTGCCCTGGCCGTGGGCAGCGTCGCCGCTGCGCCGCGCACCGTCACCGATCCGCATGCCCCGCGGGCGCTGCAGGCCAACGGCCCGGTCAGCGTGAAGTGGGGTGACCCGGCCCAGTTCACCGAGATCCGCCAGAGCAGCAACCGCTTCGAAGCCGAGCGCGGTGACTGGGTGCAGCAGCTGGCGCGCTATGTCCAGACCAGTGCAGCCAAGCCCCTGCAGCCGGGGCAGACGCTGGATGTGACCCTGGTCGATGTCAAGCGTGCGGGCGATTACGAGCCCTGGCATGGCCCGCGTGGCAGCGACATCCGGATCATGCGTGACATCTACCCGCCCCGCATCACCCTGCAGTACACGCTGAAGGATGCCCGTGGCGGCATCATCGACGAAGGCGAAGCCAAGCTGAGCGACAGCGGCTATCTGCACAACATCGGCGTGCGCAGCGACAGTGATCCGCTGCGCTTTGAAAAGCGCCTGATCGATGACTGGGTGAAGCGGCAGTTGACCATCCAGGCCACCGCAGCGCGGTGATCGAAGGCCGCCGGGCATGGCCCGGCGGATCGTGAAGCCTGCATTCCGGTAGTGCCGGCCGCTGGCCGGCATCACCTCACTCCTGGTAAACCCGCGCCACGCGCTTGACCGCACAGGGCAGTTGATAGGCACTGACACCGCAGCGCGGCGCCAGCTCGGCCAGGGTGGGCGCCGTGCCCCACAGCTCTACCACGCTGCCAATACCGGCCTGCGCGTGCGCGGTCAGGTCCACGGTGAGCATGTCCATCGATACGCGGCCGATCAGCCCACCGGGCTGGCCATCGATCAGCACCGGGGTGCCATTCGGCGCGAACTGCGGGTAGCCGTCCGCATACCCCAGCGCGACCACACCCACGCGGGTACGCGCCTTGGCCACGAAGCGTGCGCCATAGCCCACCGGCTCGCCGGCATCGATCCAGCGCTCGGCGATCACCTTCGACTGCATGGTCATCACCGGGCGCAGGCGCGCGGTCAGCGTGCTGTCGTCCGGCAACGGGTTGGCCCCGTACAGCATCAGGCCAGGTCGCACCCAATCGCTGCGCACGTCCGGCCAACCCAGCAGCGCCGGCGAGTTGCACACGCTGGTTTCGCCCTGCAGGCCGTCGATGGCGGCCTTGAACGTCGCGGCCTGTTCGTGGGTGCGCGCGCTGTCCAGCTCATCGGCGCGCGCCAGGTGGGTCATCATCACGATGCGTTCGACCTGCGGCAGCGCCGACAGGCGCGCGTGCGCGGCACGGAAGCCGGCCACGTCCAGGCCCAGCCGGTGCATGCCGCTGTCCAGCTTCAGCCACACCGTCAGTGGGCGCAGGCTGTCAAAGGCGGCCAGCGCCTCAACCTGCCACGGCGAACCCACCGAGAACCACAGGTCGTGCTCGGCCACCAGCGGCAGTTCGCTGGCTTCGAAAATGCCTTCCAGCAGCAGGATCGGCGCACGGATGCCGGCCTGGCGCAGTTCCAGCGCCTCTTCGATCGTGGCTACCGCCAAGCCATCGGCCTCGCCTTCCAGCGCCTGCGCACAGCGCACCGCACCGTGGCCGTAGGCATCGGCCTTGACCACCGCCAGCGCCTTGCCGCCGCCCAGTTCACGGGCCAGCCGGTAATTGCTGCGCAGCGCGCCCAGGTCGATCAGCGCGCGGGCAGGACGCATGCGCGGCTCTCCTGCTGCGGGGCGTGGCCGTACTGGCCGTAGCGGAAGATATCCAGGCCCTCGGTGCTGATCTGCGGCTGGCGCGCGCTCATCAGATCGGCCAGGTAGCGGCCGGAGCCGCAGGCCATGGTCCAGCCCAGGGTGCCGTGGCCGGTGTTGAGGTACAGGTTGCGCAGCGGCGTCGCGCCGATGACCGGCGTGCCGTCCGGCGTGGCCGGGCGCAGGCCGGTCCAGAACTCGGCCTTGGCCAGGTCACCGCCCTTGGGGTACAGATCGCGCACCACCAGCTCCAGCGTCTCGCGGCGGCGCTGCGACAGCGACAGGTCGAAACCGGCCACTTCGGCCATGCCGCCCACGCGGATGCGGTTGTCGAAGCGGGTCACGGCCACCTTGTAGCTCTCGTCCAGGATGGTCGAGGTCGGCGCCATTGCCGGGTCGGTGATCGGCAGCGTCAGCGAATAGCCCTTCAGCGGGTACACCGGCAGGCGCATGCCCAGCGGCGCCACCATCTGCGGCGAATAGCTGCCCAGCGCCACCACCACCCGGTCGGCGGTTTCCACACGGTTGCCGATGCGCACACCGATCACCCGGTCGCCCTCGACCTGCAGGCCGGTAATGTCCTGGTCATAGCGGAACTCGACACCGGCGTCGGCGGCCATCTGCGCCAGGCGACGGGTGAACAGCTGGCAGTCGCCGGTCTGGTCACGCGGCAGGCGCAGCGCACCCACCAGACCATCCACATGCGCCAGGGCCGGTTCGGCCTGGACGATGCCAGCGCGGTCCAGCACTTCATAGGGCACGCCGTACTGGGCCAGGATCTCGATGTCCTGCGCCGAGGCATCCAGCTGCTGCTGGGTGCGGAAGAGCTGGGTGGTGCCCAGATCGCGGCCTTCGAATTCGATGCCGATCTGCGCGCGCAGCTCGTTCAGGCAGTCGCGGCTGTATTCGGACATGCGCACCATGCGCGCCTTGTTGATGGCGTAGCGCTCGTGGGTGCAGTTTCGCAGCATCTGCCACAGCCAGCGGTACTGGGCCAGGTCCATGCCCGGCTTGATGGCCAGTGGCGCATGCTTTTCGAACAGCCAGCCGATGGCCTTCTTCGGCACGCCGGGGGCGGCCCACGGCGAGGTGTAGCCGAACGACAGCTGGCCGGCGTTGGCAAAGCTGGTTTCCAGCGCAGGGCCGGGCTGGCGGTCGATGACCGTGACTTCAAAGCCGGCCTGCCGCAGGTACCAGGCACTGGTGGTGCCGATCACGCCGCTGCCGAGAACGAGGACTCGCATGGAAACTCTCCGACCCGATGATTCCCTGCGTTTGAGCACGCCGGGAGCATAATCGGGGAAGTATATGCCCGCGATCCCGGTTGATTTGCCTGACTTGCAAGTATACGGCAGGATGTTTTCCTGCAATTTACCCATCGAGGTTGACGGCCATGGCCCCACGCCCACGCGAACTGGACAAGATCGACCGCAGAATCCTGCGCATCCTGCAGGCCGAGGGCCGCATTTCCTTCACCGAGCTGGGTGAACGGGTCGGCCTGTCGACCACCCCCTGCACCGAGCGTGTGCGCCGGCTGGAGCGCGAAGGGGTCATCACCGGCTACCACGCGCACCTGGACCCGGCGGCGCTGAAGGCCAGCCTGCTGGTGTTCGTGGAGATCAGCCTGGCTTACAAGTCCGGCGACATCTTCGAGGAGTTCCGTCGCGCCGCGCTGAAGCTGCCCAACGTGCTGGAATGCCATCTGGTCTCGGGCGATTTCGATTACCTGCTTAAGGCGCGCATCAGCGAAATGGCGAGCTACCGCAAGCTGCTGGGCAGCACCCTGCTGACCCTGCCGCATGTGCGCGAGTCGAAGAGCTACATCGTGATGGAAGAAGTGAAGGAAACCTGGGCGCTGCCGATTGCGGAGTGAACGCGATCAATTAGGCTGGGTCTGCGCCCGCTGTGTGGGATCCGACCCTTGGGGCCATGAGGGTCAGAGCCCGCATTGCGTGCTCTGACCCCCTCCTCGGTCAGCGCTGCTGCGGGTGCTTCTGTGACCCCTGCTGGCGCTGCTCCTGCTGCTTGCCGCCCTTCTGCGGCTGCTGCGCATCCATCTGCTGCTGTTGCTGCTGCGGGCTGCGGTTCTGGCCCTGCTGCTCCTTGCCGGGATGACGGTTCTGCTGGTTTTTCATGATCGCGATCCAATGGACGAAGGACATGCAACGGCGGTTGCCGGTGCAGGGCCACGGTGGTCCCGGAGGGGTTAATCGCAGGCGAAAAACCGGTGATCGTCCAGACCTCGTTTTCCTGTGTTCAGGCCCGGAAGACGCACATCACGGTTTGATCTGCTGCCCATCCGCAGCCGGCACACTGTCGTAGTAGCGGCCGGTACGTGAATCAAACACGCGGTTGGGGCCGGCCGGTTTCACTCCGGGCACGATGCGGCCGTTACGGTCATAGACCTTGTCCGCTGCCCGCGTGGCCGGCGCCGGTGTCACCTGGGCCGGGCCGGTAGAACGGATCGGCTGCGGCTGCTGGCGCGGCACCTGCACCGGCAAATCGGGGTTGGCCAGGCGCGGGGCGGGCTGCGGCGCGACCGGGGGTGGGTTCACGCTGTTGCTGCTGCGCGTTGCGGTCGGGCTGGACGACGTAGGCATCTGCGCCTGCGCAGCCAGCGGCAGCAGGGCGGACAGCAGAAGGACGAGAGGCGGTTTCATGGCACGCTCCATCGTGTGAGACCCCCACCATATGCCCGGGGCCGTGTGCCAGCCATGAATGGCGATCACACTTGCAACGGCCGGCCCGCATCCCCACGTCTGCAGGCATCCCCAGGCCACACCCCACGGAGAGCCGGCATGAGTGCTTTCGACCTGACGCCCCCCAACGTCACCCAGACCGACGCACTGGTGGCCGGCCTGAGCGCCGACGAACGCCGCGTGCTGCTGCAGCACGGTACCGAAGCCCCCTTCTGTGGCGTGTTCCTGGACAACAAGCGCGCGGGTGTCTACTGCTGCCGGCTGTGCGGGCTGCCGCTGTTCCGCTCCAGCACCAAGTTCGATTCGGGCACCGGCTGGCCCAGCTTCTTCGCCCCCTACGACCCGGCGCATGTCACTGAAATCCGCGATACCAGCCACGGCATGGTCCGCACCGAAATCACCTGCGCCCGCTGCGGCAGCCATCTGGGCCACGTGTTCCCGGACGGCCCGGCGCCCACGTTCGAGCGCCACTGCCTGAACTCGGTCTCACTTTCTTTCGCGGGCAACGGTGAGCCGTGGCCCAATCCGCTGCTGCGCGGCGGCGCCGAGGCCGGCACGGCGGGCTGAACACCCTGCCGACCGACTTCACAGAATTCCCTCTTCAGAAACACCGGGTCCGGGCCGACAAGGAGATATCCCCCCTTCTTGCGTCGCGCCATGCTCATCATCGTCGGATTCCTGGTCGTCATCATCAGCGTGCTCGGTGGCTACCTCGGTGCCCACGGCCGCCTGGCTGCCCTCTGGCAGCCCTACGAACTGGTCATCATCGGCGGTGCCGCGCTTGGCGCCTTCCTGGTCGGCACCCCGGCCAAGACGGTCAAGCAGACCCTGCAGGCCATGGTCGGCGTGTTCAAGGGCCCGCGCTACAAGCAGCAGGACTACATCGATGTTCTCAGCCTGCTCTATGAACTGCTGAACAAGGCCCGCCGCGAGGGCTTCATGTCGCTGGAAGACCATGTCGAGCGGCCGGCCGAGAGCGCCCTGTTCGCCAACTACCCCAAGGTGCAGGCCGACCACCACCTGATCGACTTCATCACCGACTGCCTGCGCCTGATGATCGGCAGCAACATCGAGCCGCACGAGCTGGAGCCGCTGCTGGAACTGGAGCTGGAAAAGCACCACGCCGAAGCGATGGCCCCCTCGCAGGTGCTGACCAAGGTGGCCGACGGCCTGCCCGGTTTCGGCATCGTGGCGGCGGTGCTGGGCATCGTCATCACCATGGGCTCCATCGGCGGCGACATCGTCGAGGTCGGTGGCCACGTGGCGGGCGCGCTGGTGGGCACCTTCCTCGGCATCCTGATGGCCTACGGCTTCGTCGGCCCGATGGCCACAGCGATGGAAGCCCGCGCCGAGCAGGACAGCCGCATCTACGAATCGGTGAAGACGGCGCTGCTGGCCTGCCTGCGCGGCTACAACCCGAAGATCGCGCTGGAGTTCGCCCGCAAGACTCTGCCGTCGAACGTGCGCCCGCCGTTCTCCGAGTTCGAGCAGCACTTGAAGACGGTCAAGTAAGCCATGGCCGAGACCAAGCCCCCTGTCATCGTCCGCCGGGTCAGGAAGGGCGGCCATGCCGCCCACCATGGTGGTGCGTGGAAAGTCGCCTACGCCGACTTCGTGACGGCGATGATGGCCTTCTTCCTGGTGCTGTGGCTGATGGCCAGCACCAGCAAGCCCGAGCGTGCGGCGATTTCCGAATACTTCCGCAACCCGAGCCCGCTGTCCGGGCAGAGCCCGACACCCGCACCGGGCATGGCCGGACCCGGCGGTGCCAGCACCTCGATGATCAAGCTGGGCGGCGCCACCGATGTTTCGCGCGGCAACAGCAACGACCCCTTCCAGAACCAGCAGGAGGCCGTGCCGCAACCGGTGACCCAGCAGCAGCGTGACAAGCAGCAGCTGGAAACGCTGATGAAGGAACTGCAGGAAGCGATCAGCCGGAGCCAGGCACTGGAACCGTTCAAGGACCAGCTGCTGCTGGACCTGACCCCGGAAGGCCTGCGCATCCAGATCGTGGACAAGCAGAACCGGCCGATGTTCGACCTCGGCAGCGCCACGCTGAAGCCCTACACCCAGCAGATCCTGCACGAGCTGGCCGAGTACCTGAACCACGTACCGAACCGCATCAGCCTGACCGGCCACACCGACATCACCGCCTATTCGGCGGCCCGCGGCTATGGCAACTGGGAACTGAGCGCCGACCGTGCCAACGCGGCGCGCCGCGCCCTGGTCGATGGTGGCATGGACGACAGCAAGATCACCCGCGTGGTCGGTCTGTCCTCGTCGGTGCTGTTCGACAAGGCCGACCCGCAGAACCCGATCAACCGCCGCATCAGCATCGTGGTGATGACCAAGGCCGCCGAAGAGGCCGCCCTGGCCGGTGCCGGCCCGCAGGTGGGGCTGTCGGCAGCCGTGGCCGACCCGGACGTGCAGGCTGCGCAGGGTGAGGCCGCCCCGGGGGGGTGAGGCGGTAGAGTCGACTGTCAGTCGACTGCCCTTGGGCTGGCATCCAACATCACGCGCTTCGCGCGCCAGTCGACTGACAGTCGACTCTACCGCCGCTGCCACCTGCCCCCGGCCGAGCGCGGCTGGGCCATGCCCCTTACAATGGCGGTCTTTCCGTTTCCAGGTGACCCCACCCCATGTCCCAGAACTCCAAGGCCAAGCGCGACAAGCGCAAGAAGCAGCAGACCAAGCGTCCGTTCCTGCGCCTCAATGCCCAGCAGCAGGTGCAGAACCACGCCGTGCTGACCAACGAAGACGGCCAGGCCGTGGCTGCCATCGGCCTGCAGGGCCGTGAGTGGCTGCTGGCCATCGGCGGCCAGACCATGGGCAACGCCGACAACCCGGTGCCGATGCTGGCCATGCTCAAGCACCTGTCCAACGTGCAGGAAGCCGAGGGCCGCACGGTCAACCTGGAATATTCCGAGCTGATGCAGAAGCTGCTGGACACCCTGGCCGCCGAAGCCGGGCAGACCGCAGACGAGTACCTGGACACGCTGGTGGCCGAGTTCGCCAGCGAGCAGGCTGAAGAGGGCGAAGACACTGCTGAAGCCGCTGAAGGCGAGGTGGTTGAAGCTGCAGCCGAGGCCGAGGCCGCCCCGGTCGACGCCGCCGACACCGACGGCAAGCCGCAGGCCTGAACCGGCCGCGACGGTGGCGGTCTACGTCGATGACGCAGTGCATGCCTGGCGCGGACAGCGCTGGGCGCACCTGATGGCCGATACCCTGGCCGAGCTGCACGCGATGGCGGCGCAGCTCGGCATTCCGCCGCGCGCGTTCCAGAACAAGGCCAGCGGCGTCCACTACGATGTCACTGCAGAGCTGCGCGCGCAGGCGATCACCCTTGGCGCCCGCGCCATTTCCCGGCATACCGATCGTGCCCTGGTCAAAGCGGTAATCGCCAATGCACGGGCGCAGTACCGGTAGAGTCGACCGTTGGTCGACTGCTCTCCGCTCCGGTCCCGATCAACCCCGCGCTGCGCGCGACAGTCGACCAACGGTCGACGCTACCCCGCCGGGCCGTGGTCGGTAGAGTCGACCGTTGGTCGACGCCTTCCTTTCCCACCGCGAAAACCCCGCGCGACGCGCGATGGTCGACCAACGGTCGACGCTACCCCGCCGGGCCGTGACCGGTAGAGTCGACCGTTGGTCGACTGCCTTCCTTTCCCGCCGCAAAAACCCCGCGCTACGCGCGATAGTCGACCAACGGTCGACGCTACCCCGCCGGGCCGTGGCCGGTAGAGTCGACCGTT